>NZ_JANQDG010000148.1:0-55677 GCF_029891665.1 Anabaenopsis sp. FSS-46
CATCATTATGGTTTTAAGGGAACAGGGAACAGGGAACAGGGAACAGGGAATAGTGAGTAGGGAATAGTGAGTAGGGAATAGGGAATAGGGGATAGGGGATAGGGAATAGTGAATGTCCTAATTACCTTGGCGGTTGCTATATTATATAAATTGCTCTGTTTCCAGGCATAATCTCTTTGATATACAGGGATGACAAAACTTTTATTTCTGCCTTCTAGGAACTGATAAATAGGTTGTTTTTTGACTTGCATAGTCGAAAAAATAAGAAAGGGGCAAATTCCAGGATATCCTTGATACTATTTAGTAACATATCAGACAATGGGGGCAAAGCGATCGCCCCACCTAGTCCCCACATTGGAAATCTTGTTTAATCTGGGTGGAATTTGCCCCAGTACCCCTTATGCTAACCATTGGGTTATGAATAAACTGTAATAGTTCAACCCTGACCACAGACTGAGCAAAAAGGATGAAGCACGAATGAGTAAATTTATTGATACTGCAATTGAAGCCATTGTAGCCCGGGAAATTCTCGATTCCCGGGGGAGGCCGACAGTGGAAGCGGAAGTACATTTAGCTGGTGGTGCTGTGGGGGTAGCTCAGGTTCCCAGTGGTGCTTCCACCGGGACATTTGAAGCCCACGAGTTGCGGGATGGGGACAAAAGCCGCTATGGTGGTAAGGGGGTACTCAAAGCGGTAGAAAATGCCAATCAGGTATTAGCACCCAAATTACTAGGCTTGGATGTGCTAAACCAAGAACTGTTAGATCGGACGATGCTCGCTACAGATGGTTCCCCTAACAAAGCCAATTTAGGAGCTAATGCAATTTTAGCCATTTCCTTGGCAGGAGCCAAAGCCGGGGCGGAGGCCTTGGGGATTCCCCTCTATCGCTACTTAGGCGGACCGTTGGCGAATTTGTTACCTGTACCCTTAATGAATGTGATTAACGGGGGCGCACACGCTGCAAATAATGTGGATTTTCAAGAGTTTATGATTGTCCCCATTGGTGCGTCTTCTTTCCGGGAAGCTTTGCGCTGGGGTGCGGAGGTGTTTGCTACTCTCAGCAAGGTGTTAGATGACAAAGGTTTACTGACTGGTGTGGGAGATGAAGGGGGTTTTGCTCCTAACCTAGAGTCAAATCAGGTGGCTTTAGAATTATTGGTAGCGGCGATTAAACAAGCTGGTTACAAACCAGGGGAGGAGGTAGCTTTGGCCCTGGATGTAGCGGCCAGTGAGTTTTACAAAAATGGACAGTATGTTTATGATGGTAAACCCCACGCTCCCGCTGAGTTTATTGACTACCTGGGTCAATTAGTGGCAGAATATCCTATTGTGTCCATTGAAGATGGGTTACATGAGGAAGACTGGCAGAATTGGCAATTACTCACCCAAAAGTTAGGCTCTCAGGTGCAGTTGGTGGGTGATGATTTGTTTGTTACCAATGCTACCCGCTTACAAAAGGGGATTGAGCTAACAGCTGGTAATTCTATTTTGATTAAACTCAATCAAATTGGCTCCCTGACGGAAACTTTGGAAACTATTGATTTAGCTACTCGGAACGGTTTCCGCTCGGTAATTAGCCATAGGTCTGGGGAAACTGAAGATACTACCATCGCGGATTTAGCTGTGGCTACCCGTGCGGGTCAAATTAAGACTGGTTCCCTCTGTCGCAGTGAACGGGTGGCGAAATATAATCGCTTGCTGCGGATTGAGGATGAATTGGGCGATCGCGCTGTGTATGCGGGTACTGTAGGTTTAGGGCCGAAGTAGGGAGAGGGGAAATAAATTCCCCATGTCCCACATTAGGGATAAAATCCTAATTGGGGCAGTCCCAAGGTTTCATCCCAACCCATCATTAAGTTTAAACACTGTATAGCTTGACCCGCCTGTCCTTTAATCAGGTTGTCAATGGCTGACATGACAATCACTCGGCGAGTGCGCGGGTCAACTTCTACGCCGATATAGCAAAGATTGCTACCACAAGCCCATTTAGTTTGGGGATAAGTACCATTATCGCAGACTTTCACCCAGGGGGCGTGACGATAGAAGGCTTTATAGATGGTAATCAGGTCATCCCGCACTAATCCAGGGTCCCGGAGTGTGGCGTATACTGTGGCTAAAATTCCCCGCACCATGGGGATGAGGTGGGGGGTAAATTGAACTTTGACATCGTGACCGGCTAAATCACTACAAATCTGCTCAATTTCTGGGGTGTGGCGGTGATTAACAACGCCATAAGCCCCCAGGGAGTTATCAGCCTCAGCCAATAATAGGTTAATTTTCCCCTGTCTACCTCCCCCTGATGTGCCAGATTTAGCATCAATAATGGCGCTTTCGGGGACGATGAGACCTTGTTTAAGTAGTGGGGAGAGGGCTAAAAGGCTCGCGGTGGGGTAACAACCAGGACAACCGACCAGCTGGGCTTCTGCAATGCGATCGCGGTAAAGTTCTGGTAATCCATATACTGCGGTGGCGGCGATGGTGTCATCGGTTCTCTGTCCCCCATACCAATTAGTATAAGTTCTTAAATCGCTAAATCGATAATCGGCACTCAGATCCAGTACCTTACATCCTTTAGCACACAATTGGGGTGCAATTTGGTAAGCCAGGCCATTGGGTAGAGATAGAAATACTACCTCACACCGGTGAGCAATCACATCTGGTTCCACTGGTTCGATTGGTAAGTTAACCAGATGAGCCAGATGGGGGTAGAGGTCTGCAAAAGACCGACCAGCACTACTTTCACCCCCTAAATAAACTAGTTCAACTTCTGGATGTTCCATCAGTAATCTGACTAGTTGCACTCCCCCATAACCTGACGCGCCAACAATTCCCACAGGTACGCGTCTAAAATTACCCATAATTATGAAATCCTCATCGGTTTTTAGTTAAGGTGGTTAATTCTGAAATATCAGCTAGAAAATGCACGGCATACAACAATACACCAATTACCCTCAATGCTGGGTTGTGGCAAGATTTTACACTTTTACTAGACAAAATCAACATTTATCTCCAAAGATCGGCAGTTTGTATAGACCACAGATCAATATTTATTTAAGTAGAGTTACCCGGTATTCCGCTTCCCAAGTGTTACCGGAAAAGTCTAAAATAGCTGATCAGTCTGGCAATTTAGTTGTAATCCAAATAAACAAGCTACAATCTATAAAGAAGAAATTGTAAGAAAAATTTACTTTTGGTAGCTGGAATTTTCTGTGTCAAAGCCTAAGCCTATACGAAAGACTGATTCTACTCCCCTGAATGGGAACGACTCCCCCACGGTTGTACCGACCACCGGGGACAACATTGATAGTACTGTCTCTTCAACTCCAGCCTTTAAATTTGATTCCATTGATGCTGCTTTGGCAGACTTAAAAGCAGGTCGTGTCATTGTGGTAGTAGATGACGAAAATCGCGAAAATGAAGGCGACTTAATTGGTGCAGCCCAATTTGCTACCCCAGATATGATTAATTTTATGGCGGTGCAAGCTAGGGGGCTGATTTGTCTAGCCATGACAGGCGATCGCTTGGACGAATTAGACTTACCCTTAATGGTAACCAACATCACAGATACTAACCAAACAGCTTTTACAGTTAGTATTGATGCGGGTCCTGAACTAGGTGTTACTACCGGAATTTCCGCCGAAGACCGCGCCCGCACGATCCAAGTGGCCCTCAACCCAGCCACAAAACCTACAGATTTACGCCGCCCTGGTCATATTTTCCCCATTCGTGCCAAAATGGGGGGTGTACTCAAACGGGCGGGACATACCGAAGCAGCTGTAGATTTATCTCGATTAGCGGGGTTATATCCGGCTGGGGTAATTTGTGAAATTCAAAACCCTGACGGTTCCATGGCGCGGTTACCGGAGTTAATTGATTATGCCCAAAAGCATAATCTCAAAATTATTAGTATTGCGGATTTAATTAGTTATCGCCTCCAACACGATCGCCTAATATACCGTGAGGTGGTGACTAAACTGCCTAGCCAATTCGGTCAGTTTGATATTTACGCCTATCGCCATACTCTGGATAATACAGAACACGTGGCCATTGTCAAGGGTAACCCGGCTAATTTCCCAGATGCAACAGTGATGGTGCGGATGCACTCGGAATGTTTAACCGGTGATGCTTTGGGTTCTTTACGCTGTGACTGTCGGATGCAGCTCAAAGCAGCACTCAAAATGATTGAATCCGCTGGTCAAGGTGTTGTAGTTTACCTGCGACAAGAAGGGCGGGGAATTGGTTTAATTAATAAGCTCAAAGCCTATTCTTTACAGGATATGGGTCTGGATACGGTAGAAGCTAACGAGCGTCTGGGTTTTCCCGCTGACTTGCGGGATTATGGAATGGGGGCGCAAATGCTCATGGATTTGGGGATTAAGAAAATTCGCCTGATTACTAATAATCCCCGGAAAATTGCGGGACTCAAGGGTTATGGGTTACAAGTGGTTGACCGCTTACCGTTATTGATTGAGGCTAATGATTATAATTCCTATTACCTAGCTACTAAAGCCCAAAAGCTGGGTCATATGCTGTTACAGACTTACTTGGCCACAGTCGCAATTAGTTGGGAAGATGACCAACAATTATTCACTCAACGCTATGAACGTTTAGAACAACTGCGACTGTTAGCTAAACAAAATCATCTATTATTACAGGAAGAAGCGCGCCCTCTGGGGTTGGCGCTGTTTGCTCAGTCGTCTTTAACAGTACATTTGGGCTTTGACCAAGCAAATGTGGCTGATAGTAATTGGTATCGGCAAAATGGCCATCCTTACTTACAAGCAATTTTCCAAATCCTGGATAATTTAGTTACTTTACCCTACGTGAATAAGTTAGAATTTTTGATTTCTGCTGGTAGTGACCCCTTAAGTAACTTGCAAGTTAAGCTAGACCGTCAGAATTTCTCTTTTAATACCCTACCTTCGGCAATATGCGATCGCCTAGAAACTCAGCAAATTTACAGTTTTACTAGGGGGGATGGTTAAAAGTCGGTAATATTTCAGTAGTATAGGACTCCTATTTGATTTTTGAACAAGACTCAGTACACACGGCAATTCTTCTTACCTGTTCCCTGTTCCCTATTCCCTATTCCCTGTTCCCTATTCCCTGTTCCCTGTTCCCTGTTCCCTGAAACCAAACAACTTTGTACCTCACGAGCATGGGAAATGCTATATTACATTACTTATCATCGACTGTATAAAAATACCATTCCTCGGAAATTTCTGCTGTTTCTATTGCTTTCTGACAAAAAGCACGGATGTCGTTTGCTGATAAATTAACCTCACAAAATGCCCCGTTGTCAAGTTTTCGGTAACCGCGAAATTTTTTTTCATCCCATCCTACAAAGCGGGGAAATTGTTCTATAATATCTCTAAATCTATCAGGTTCTCTATCAATAATTTTATTCAATGTAATTTCCAAAACATCCCGCCAACTTTTTACAGGATATTCTTGTTCAAATATATGAAGCAGCTTAGGAGTGGTACGACTACTCCGAGATTTACGACTACTCCGAGATTGAGGCGATGGTTTTGACTCATCACCAAAGTAACTCCATATCTGCAAAGCAATTTCAGCTAGGTATTCTCCTCTTGCTTCAATATCTTTTCTGCACCAAGATTTTTTATTATGAAAATACTTGTTTAATTCTAAATGACTCTTTTGGAAGTGAGTTTGCTTATTAGGAAAATCCTCGTTAGAAAGCTCACCATTATAAGCTGTAAGTGTTAAGTTTCCTAGAGAATGAATAAGTAATTGATGGGTTGACTCCCAATCTTCACCCAAATGTTTTTTCCACCAATCATTTAAAGTTTGTGGCATAATGTGCTCAATTGAAAGCTTATCAAAAGATACCTGCTCTTTATGTTGAAAATATTCTTCCACAGATTCAAGAATTAGTTTGGCTTTTTCAGAGCGATTTTCACCACCATATAAATTCACATCCATTAGTCGTGATTTAAATTCCTCATCTTTTGGATAATCATGGCTTTGTAAATCTGATTTTAACCGGACTAAAAAACTATCTGCGGCTAAATTAGAATTTTTGCTCACCTGTGAATATAGTAAGGCAAAAACTCTATTTAAACCTCTAGTTGGAACATTACAAATAAATCTACGTAATATGAAATTTTCGATTATTTTTAAAATCGCAACAAAATCTTCTTCCGAAATTCTATCTTGGGATAGCTCATCATAACAATTTAACAGGAAAGGGTACACTGTAAGTGTTTTTAAGCGATTAATACGATGTAGATATTTGCGTATACTTTCGTTTTCTTCTCTTTCAGGGTTTAAAAGTTTTGCATAGTAGTTAGCAAAAATATATAAGTCTTTCAGGTGTGAAATTGCATCTCCTTCTCCTTTGCTAATAAGGTCTTTAATTTCAAAATAAATTTGATTTTGCTTAATTTCCTTACCAATTTTTGTCAGATAATGACGGACAAATTCTGTCAAATTTTCGCCTAAAATATCTTCCATAGGAGACCAGTATTTTTTATAAACTTCCTCTTGCGTCTCCACATCAATCCGCATAAAGAAATAATTACGTATTAAGTCAGCTTCGGTAAGAGGTCTTCCCTTAGCATTAAGATTTTCAAAGACTAAATATGGATCATCTTCATTGCTAAGTTTAACACTGACAACAGAGAGGTTGTTACATATAACTCTTTTGATTTTTTCAACCTCCAACTTGCTGTTTCTAATTTTTCTTTCAAAAAATAAATAACATTCCGAAATTACATTATTTTCAATTGGTGATTCATTATTAATGATGCGATAAAATGCTGTACGGTCTAGTTGTGTAGGCATTAATTTATAATAATCTGAACCCTTTTTGTAGTGATTAACCAGAATGGTTTGATGGATTTCTTCACCTAGTTGCTTATTTCTAGATTGCTTTGCTTTATCTCGCAAAGCACAGAGGAGAATAAAGCTTGTAGTTAGGCGTTGTTGTCCATCAATTAGTAAAAATTTATTTACTCCTTCTTCAGGACCTGAAGCGGTTTGCATGGTAACAATAGAACCCATAAAGTGAGGTCTAGGATGATCTAATGAGCAGAGTTCTGCAATGTCATCCCATAACACCTGCCATTCAGATTTTTTCCAACTGTAAGCTCGTTGAAATAAGGGAACTACATACTGTATTGTACCTTCAATGATATGTTGTAACTTAGTTTCTGAGGCTTGCATTGATGATAATTATTGGCTAATAAGGTATAATCGCATACAAGAATGTATAATTATTTGATGATACAGCGCATTTTATCTGAGTAAGGTATAGAAGGGCGGGCACCGATGCCCACCCCACAAGATTTATGATATTAAGGTGTGTACTTTATTTACTTGAAAAGTGCTGTATTTTGGGTAACTATAGTCATCCTATTTGAGTTGAGAAATTATCAGTGAGGAAAGGGAACACACCGAACAGGGAACAGGGAACAGAAATTGTTCATGAATCATTTAGGATTGCTATATACACGATGTGAAACATATAGTATCACTATTTGGTTACATTTAGCCTAAAAATATATGAGATAAATTAATACCCATATTTCCCTAGTACTTATGGCGGCTGGTATTATTCCGGTATATTGTGCGATCGCTATCTATATATTCTGGTTCCCCTGTAGGATCTGTGCGATCGCATGGTGGGAGTAATTTTTAATATTATATATTAAATACATAATATGAGTAATTTGTCAACCATCTAAACCCAGAGAATTATTTTGTTACGTGGCATTTTCTGGGCTAAATAGGTGATAAGATGACAAAAACTTGACATAATCAGGGTTTGAGAGTTGATATTCTAACGCCAATTAAGTCAAGTGGTCAATAGATATTAAACACTTGCGGAAAACTTTGCTCAAGTAACTACTCACCTATGGAAATTAATAATTCTAAAGCCATGAAAATGGCACTCGCTTCTCAAGAAATTTATCACAAGTTCGAGGTGATTTCTAATTCGGGTTTTTTTACTAACTGGTCTTCACCTCCACATCTCATTAATATAGAGGCGACTGATACTCAAGTGGCGATTTTAAGTGATACCCATGAGACTACTATAGTCTTTCGTGGCAGTGAATCCCGCTTAGATTGGAAAACCAATTTAAATTTCTGCAAGCAGAGAAAAGAGTTTTTTCAAGGGGTTATTGAGAAAGGAATTATTGCTGAATATCAACAAATCTATCCCTACTCTGCAAGTAAAAACTCTGGGGCTTTAATTCATCGGGGCTTTGCTAATGCTTATTTGTCTGTAAGATATCAACTTCATAACTATATTCAAACTAATCAGGTTTCCCGTCTGACTGTCACTGGTCATAGTTTAGGCGGTGCTTTAGCTACGATCTGCGCTCTTGATCTGCAATATAATTTTAATTCCATACTCTCTGGTATTGAAGTCTATACCTTTGGCGCACCGAAAGTAGGTAATAAGAAGTTCTATCAGTCCTATGATAAACGTGTCCCTCAAACCCATCACTTTATCTACGGTCTTGATATCGTACCTTCTCTACCTCGTTGGTGGCAAGGTTATTTTTATGCTCCGCAAAGAATAAGATTAAGTTCTCGATGGAAATTAAACTTCTTATCTGCTCGGATTAAAGACCATTCTATTAGTAGCTATATTCACTGGTTGGAAAAGTTACTTTAGACGATGTTTGATAACGTTTCAACAGGTAATTTTTATCTAAGGGAACAGGGAACAGGGAACAGGGAACGGGGAACACACCCAACACACCGAAACAATCAGATCCAGTCACCTTTCCCTTATAAAGGGAAAGGTGAGGGTGGGGTCAAATAATATTCGATACACTAATCATGACTTGACAAACATCCTCTCAGGGAACAGGGGGCGAATTAGTGTGTAATTTAGTTAGAGACACACCCAAGGCTTTATAGCCTTTTTTATTCAATGATCAATCAAAAATTTAATTTTGAGCTTGATAGGTGGGAATTAGTTCCCGATAGCTATGAAGTAACCGGAAAAATTGATTACCATCAAAACTAATAGGGTCGCTTCTCTCTCCAGAACGGTCTACATAAGCATGGGTAGTGATGCGGTACTCTGGAACCTGACTTTGAGCAATTAACCAGGCCAGAGAATTATATTGTAACTCTGTGTAACCACTATGAGACCGCAGAGAATTTTTACCCCAAGCTTCCGGGGGGGTTTCTAAAGAAACATGATAAGCAAAATTATTCACGGAGGATGCTAAATTAGGGTTAGTGGTTACGGTTTCTGCACCATTGGGACTCTCAAAAACCGAATTACCCGCGCCAAAAGCTCGTTTATTTGGGGGAACTAAATAAATAATTGTCCCATCCCGTTTAATTAGAGCGTGGTAACTAGCTTGTAGATTCTCATCTGTATGGGGGTTTTGAAAGAAGTTAACCGCACTAGAAGCAGAATTACCGGTTTCATGTAAGACAATCAGCGCTTGATTGTTCACAGGTACGCCATTAACATCATGAGAATAGCGATCGCCATAGTTGCTGGGGTCTACTGGGGCGATTTCATAGTTGGGTCTATATTGGGTAAAAGCTGCTGTAGTTCTGTATCTACTAGAATTTTGGTTTTTGGTGACAGTAGGTGGGGGTAAATCTACGGTTGATTTTTCCTGTAATTTTTCCTGTGATTCTTCCGCTAAGGTGTTTGAGGATTGTAATTGTGCTTGTGGATATTCGCCCCAGTCTGTAGTTACATCGGCTATGGGTGGGTTAGAGTTGATTTTGTTGCTGTTTGATTGTGTAATTCTCCCTAGGGATAACACTATAGTTAGTGTAGTGAATATCAGGAAAATCAGTAATACTCGCGTAGCCCAGTCTCTAAACCTCATTGTGATTGTATTGATGAAAAACTCAATTTAATCTTTCATCTCTTAATGTACAGTAGATTTCATATTTGGAGGAGGTTTTAAAAGTCAAAGTTAGTCAATAATCAAGCCAGTCCTCTGAGTATGATCAGAATCATGGCAATATAGATAGAAGTCTCAGAGGATGTCTCGGTTACTCACCATTTATGCTTAACATCAGTTCACTAGAATCTTCTTTATGGGAAGCAGCAGACCAACTTAGGGCGAATTTATGAATATTTTCTCAACAAATTCGCCATGACAAGAGCGCAGGAAGGGGGAGAATTTTTTACACCACCTTCTCTAGTGCGGCTGATTGTAAATATTATTGAACCTGATCGCAGTTCCAATACTTGTACCTAATAAAAATATAAGACATCAAATCGAATGGATAAACTAACCAAATATAAACAAATAATTCAACAACTTCTACAAGAATATGCAGCCTATTCTAGCCAAGATCAAGAAATAGAAACTCAACTAATTTCTGATACCCAAAATCATCATTATCAACTTGTCCATGTTGGTTGGAAAAATCAACGTCGTGTTTATGGCTGTATTGTACATCTCGATATCAAAGATGGTAAAATTTGGGTACAACACAACGGTACAGAAAACGAAATAGGAGAAGATTTAGTAAAATTAGGTATTCCCAAACAAGATATAGTTATCGGTTTTCATTCCCCATTTAAACGCCAATTTACAGATTATGCAGTAGGGTAAATTTAAGATCCCCGACTTCTCTGAGAGGATGTTTGTCAAGTCATGATTAGTGTATCAAATATCGTTTAAGTTTGTTGGCTGAGTGTCCTAATTGTGGGGCTAGGTTTGAGGTTCCGGCTTTGTGGGTTGATGGTTGGTGTCATCGGTGTTTTACACCTTTTAGGGAGATGGTGAAGAGTCAGAAACCAATTTAGGATCTGGAGAGCGATCGCCATCCATTAAGTTTACTTTTAGAAGACCTAGACATTTTCACGATACAGTAAATCTATGTTGTAATTTATGCTTTCCTGATGCTGGATCAAATTCGCGCTGAATATCATCCCTATCCTTGCGTCCTAATCTAGTCCATGCGAGAGCTACATAATTCAGGGCAGAGTGGAGACCCTCCTATTTTACACACTTCCCCTATAAGAAGTCCACAGGTACTTTCATTAGCACCGGTGGGATCTGCTCAGTGCATCGCTGTTTTGTTGATGGTTGATGGTTGATGGGTCGGACGCGGGAGCCAGGGGTTAAGAACCGCAGGGAGGGAGCCAGGGGTTAGAAACCCCTGTCTAAAAGCTGAAGTCGGATAAATCCGACTGAGTGTTAATTCTCGCAGTACTAGAGTTAACAATCATTGTTTATGGACTTTGGCTGACAAACACTCTCAAAACCCTATACAGCAAGCTACCGAGGTTCAAAACATCAGAATAACTATTCCAGGGATTTTGATTGAACTTCGGTCATGATTAACTAGTGCATTGACACAGCACTTAGGCGATCGCAGCTGCATAAGTAAGATCCCCGACTTCTTACATAATTGGACTAATCTAATATAAGTCCAGAAGTCGGGAATCTGTGTGACACCGAAGATCATATATCTGATTATCTTGACGGGATGCGATAACCAAGCGCCGCTGCAAGCAGATCGCGCGATCGCCTGTGCCAGTTGTGTAAGTCCTAATGTTGTTAAAGTTGTCTATTCCTATTCCCTCCCCTTACAAGGGGAGGGTTAGGGTGGGGTCAAACAATAGTTGATACACTAATCATGACTTATCAAACATCCTCCTAAGCCTACCTTTCTCTTCCCTGGTAAGGGTGGGGTCACTGAAAAGTTAACAAGGTACTCAGCTGACAAGATCCTTCGCAAAGCTTCATAGATATTATTAACAATTTCCCCAATTAAGCTGCTATATCCTGTGAATACAAATACTGCTGAAACTCAATAAATATTGCCTTGATATTAGCAACGCTACCTAGTTCTTTAGTGGCATCATGAATAGTATGATATTTTAACTCTAATAATTGGGGTAACTTAGATCGATCCAGTTCTTCTACCCCATCTTTAATATATTGATCTAAAACAAAATCAAGAAATTCCTGTTGTTTACCCACATATTTAGAGAAAATTAAGGATTTATGAGCTAGAACCCTTTCCCGACGGCTAATAGGTACAGCAGCATAAGCAATATAAGCTAATACATCATATAAGTCACTTTTTTCAGCATTAATTAAACTGCTAATTTCTGTTAATTGTTCTGCATCATAACCCTTTTCTGATAATTCTTTTAATAGAGCTTTTCTAGTATCTGGACGACTCCAAATAGTTCTTAATTCATTTTCATTTTTAAACAATTCGGGAATTTCACCAAATAGCCTTTCTATAAATTCTGCAGCGGTTATGGGTTTACCGTCTACACTCCAAAAGCTGGTAGATATTTGATGTTGAATAGTTCTTTCTTTACCATCTCCTAATTTAACTTTAATTATTTTGCGTGTGGTATCTTCTATTTTTTCGGTTCTCTGTTCTGGGCTATTATTATCTGTATTTGGTGATAATTCCCGTGCTTTTGTGTTGGTAACTTTTACAGTTTCTTGGGGTTCACCATCCCATTGAGGATCGTTAAAATGTTCATAAGCTTTGACAAAATCATAAATAGTAAAATAATCCTTACCATCATATAACCGAGTACCACGACCAATAATTTGTTTAAATTCAATCATGGAATTAATAGGACGCATTAAAACTATATTCCGCACATTGCGAGCATCAACCCCGGTGGAAAGTTTTTGAGAGGTGGTTAAAATAGTAGGAATATTTTTTTCATTATCTTGAAAATTCTTCAGGTGTTGTTCTCCTAATTTGCCATCATTAGCTGTAACTCGGTGGCAATAATTAGGATTATGACTAATCTTCATTTGATTGATTAAATTTCTTACTGCTAAGGCATGATCTTGATTAGCACAAAATACTAGAGTTTTTTGATTTTGATCTATTTCTGCCATGAACACTTGCACTCGGTAGCGTTCCCGTTCTTCAATTTCAATAATGCGATTAAAGTCTTTTTCTGTATAGGTTTTTTCATCATCTATCGCCCCTTCTATGACATCATCATCAGGACTGTAAATATATTCATCTAAGGTAGTTTCTATTTCCCTGACTTTAAAGGGAGTTAAAAACCCATCATTAATACCATCTTTCAAGGCATAAGTATAAACTGGTTCACCAAAATAAGCGTAGGTATCAGCATTGTTTTGACGTTTGGGTGTAGCAGTTAGTCCTAGTTGTACCGCAGGGGAAAAGTATTCTAAAATTCCTCGCCAGGTGCTTTCGTCACTTGCTCCTCCTCGGTGACATTCATCAATAATAATAAAGTCGAAAAAGTTGGGAGGATAGTCATTAAATTTGGGGGTGGGTTTACCTTCTTCATCCTTTCCTGTCATGAAAGTTTGGAAAATTGTAAAAAAGATGTTCCCATTTTTGGGAACTCTCTCCCGTTTTTTAATGGTTTTAGGATCTATGCGAACTAAAGCATCATCAGGAAAGGCAGAAAAGGAGTTAAAGGCTTGGTCTGCGAGAATATTACGATCTGCTAAAAATAGTATTCTGGGGCGGCGTTTGGGTTCAAGGCTCAAGTTCCATCGGCTTTGGAAGAGTTTCCAGGCCAGTTGAAAAGCAATAAAGGTTTTACCTGTACCTGTGGCCATTGTTAATAAAATTCGCTTTTGTCCTTGGGCGATCGCCTCTAAAACATATTTGATAGCATTATGTTGATAGTATCGGGCTTCCCATGTACCGCTTTTATCTTCAAAAGGAATAGCTGCAAAGCGTTCACGAAGTATCGCTGAAAGAGAATCACGCCATTCTTGTTCTTGTTCCCTGAGCGGAGTCGAAGGGAAATCGCCGGTTTCGACTCCGCTGGTTTCGACTCCGCTGGTTTCGACTTCGCTGGTTTCGACTTCGCTGGTTTCGACTCCGCTGGTTTCGACTTCGCTCAACCGCCAAGTAGCTTCCCATAGTTCATCGGGTGTGGGATATTTGTTGATATAACCTTCTTTCCCCGTGTGCATATCTACTTGGTAAATACCAACACCATTGGTAGAGTATGCAAAGCGCGTTTTTAATTTTTCGGCGTATTTTTTCGCCTGTGCTAAACCTTCCGTATCCGGTAAATCGCGTTTTTTAGCTTCAATAACAGCGAGTTTTTCACCACAATAAACTAATACATAATCAGCGATGTCTGCTTTAGCCCGTTTACCGTTACCAATTAAGCGACCAGGGGCGATGACTTCTCGACGGATGCGGCTATGTTCCACTACTCCCCAACCAGCAGCAGTAAGGGCGGGGTCAATTAATTCGGCGCGGGTTTCGGCTTCGTTCATCATGGATAATCTTGAGAATATGGCAATCTGCGACGGGCACTAGCGATCGCTTGTTGTAGTTTAGCTTGTAACAACTCTTTTGGTGGTAATACTGTGACATATTCGGCAACATGAATACCGCTTTTATCTAGTTCTAGTAATTCGATTTGCTCTTGTTTTTTACCTGCACATAAAATAATTCCTAGTGGTGGCCGTTCGTCGGGTTCTTGATCATATTTAGCCAACCAGCGCAGATAAAGTTCCATTTGTCCTTTATATTCAGGTTGGAAGTTACCTAGTTTCAAGTCAATGGCTACAAGGCGTTTAAGTTTACGGTTATAAAATAGCAAGTCTATATAAAAATCATCGTTGTCTATTTGTAGGCGTTTTTGACGAGCAACAAAGGTAAATCCTACACCAAGTTCTAGTAAAAATTGCTCAATTTCTCTGAGTATGGCATCTTCTAAATCTTTTTCTAGATAGCGATCGCGTAAATTCAAAAAATCTAAAATATAAGGGTCTTTTAGTACAATATCCGGTGATATCTGTTGAGTTTGGCGCAGTTGCTCTAAATCATGGCGGATGGTTTCTTCAGGTTTGCGGGATAGGGCGGTGCGCTCGAATAGCATGGAGTTAATACGTTCTTGCAGTTGGCGGACGCTCCATCTTTCAAGCTGGGCAATTTCAATATAAAATTCTCGTTTTAGGGGATCATCAATATACATTAAAGTTTTGATATGTGTCCAACTTAATTCTCTCCGCAGTGTGGAGACAATCTGATCATCTGGAAAAGTTTCCGCAAAATGTAGACAATGCCGCAATTGTTTTTCGCTCCAACCTTTACCATAGGTTTGAGTTAGCTGCTGAGATAAAGAAATAATGATTTGTTTGCCATATTCAGCCCGTTGACCTTGTAAAACTTCGGTGTGTATGCGTTTACCAACTTGCCAATATAACAGGGTTATTTCTGCATTGATGGCAACGGCGGCGCGTTGTTTGGCTGTGTCAATCAGTTGCCGGATTTCTTGAAATAACAGATCGTTTGGTTGCGTTAAATCATCACTCATGCTGCAATTTCCTCCTTTTCATTTTCCCCATTATCTGCTGTGGTCGGTGAGCGAAGTCGAACCGTTAATTCCCCTGTAAATGCTTTTTGCAAGATGCTTTGTTTGAGTTCTTTTAATGCAGCGATTTTTTGACGGTAAATATTTTCAAGGCGATTAGATTGTGACTCTAACTGTTTTAAATCTTGTATACAGTCTCTTTGTGTCTGAATTGGTGGTAACTCACTTATTGCAAGTTCACGAATATCTTTCATATTTACGTGCTGAACTGTTGCACCTGTAGATTTAGCCAAAAGACGTTTCTGTATTAGTGGATGCAGTAATAAGAAAGCTAAGTATTCAGAATCTACAATCTTTTTATTTGGTCGTATTAGTACAGTTCTTTGTCCTAAGCAAACTTTGTATCCTTCAGGAATAACACCAACATTTCCTGCGGGTGCTTCTCTTGCCAAAATTAAATCTCCTGGTTCTGGTTTACCACGTCTTGTCCAAAGTTCATAAATTTCTTCTGAAACACGATTAACATTATCAAAAATCAGATAACCCTTACCTATATTTGGAGTGCGGATCGAGGGTATTCCTGTTTCTTTAGTCGGTGCAGTTTTATGCTCACAGTCAATAATCAGGTTGGTAATACATGATAAGGTTTGCGTTGGTTTATTGGAAGCTACTCCAAATAGTTTATAGTTTAGATAACTTTCAAATAGCTCCCGTGCATTGCTGAGGTTTTTTTCAGTGTTGCTTATTACTCTATCAATCCCCTCAAACGCCTCATCCAATATTGCTACAATTCTCTTTTGTTCTGGAAGTGGGGGAAGAAGAACTTTCACACTTTTAACAAGGTCAATATTCAAGTTGCGAACTGTAGATCCTGCTGCAAGTTTATCAAACTGTTGATAAGTTGTATTTGAGCCAAGAAAATAGTAAAGATAATTCTGATCAAAGAGTCCAGATTTATCTTTCAATACCAGCCATCCGTCATGAATACAACCTGATGTACGCATAATATATGGACGACCAAAACTCATAGAATTTGAGAGAATAAAATCTCCTTCATTTACTAATCTTGAGTATTTTACGCCATCTTGTTTAATTTTCTCTTTAGTCTCATAAATATATTTAGAACTAACCGAAGCATCACTTATTTTAATCCAATTTATTCCATTTGGTTCATTAGTTAAAAAATCCTTAATTGGCCTTGGTGAACCACCACGATATATTTCACATAATTCATAAAGTTTTTTCATTTCCCATCCTTCTGGTAATTGCCTATTTTCCATAATCACCTTATCTTTTAATACTTTCTATATTACTGATTGAGCGAAGTCGAAACCACGATCCCCCCAATAACCTCTAAAATCTCCGCACTTTCCTGATCCAAAACTGCAATTTCCTCTAAAATATCCTGCGGTTCTCTTAACCTCACTTCCTCCCCCTTCGTCGGATTCTTCACCGATAAATCAAACGTCTCCTGATCAATATCAGCAACATCCACTAACCAAGACCTTTCCGACTCTGCAAAACTAGCTTGTAACTCCACAAACTCCCGTAAATCATCATCATTTAAAGGATTTGTTTTCCCCAAATTTCGCCCCGGATCTAATTGATAATACCAAATCTTTTTAGTCGCCATTTGTTCATTTATAGACTTACCTTGATTAAAAATTGGTGTAGTCTGAATCGCGTCTAAAGGCGTTCCCTGAGCGAAGTCGAAGGGAACCTTCTCAAAAAATAAAACTACAGTTTTCACCCCTGCACCGATAAAAGTCCCCCCAGGACAATCTAAAATAGTATGTAAATTACAACTACTCAAAAGCTCTTGACGCAAAGCACGGGAAGCATTATCAGAATTAGAAAGAAAGGTATTTTTAATCACTACCGCCGCCCTACCACCAACCTTCAACATTTTGATAAAATGCTGCAAAAATAAAAACGCCGTTTCTGTAGTTTTAATATTAAAATTATTCTGTACTTCCTTCCGTTCTTTCCCCCCAAAAGGAGGATTAGCTAAAATCACATCAAAACGATCTTTATCTTGAACATCGCTGAGATTTTCTGTCAAAGTATTAGTATGAATAATATTCGGGGCATCAATCCCATGTAAAATCATATTCATGATGCCAATAACATAAGCTAAACTTTTCTTTTCTTTCCCTGTAAAAGTATTTTTTTGCAGTATTTCCAGTTGTTTAGTTGTTAAGTTATCCTGTCTTAAATAATCATAACTTTCACATAAAAAACCCGCAGAACCACAAGCACCATCATAAATTTTTTCCCCGATTTTTGGCTTTGTCACCTGAATCATTGCCCGAATTAAAGGACGTGGTGTATAATATTCTCCACCATTCCGCCCCGCATTCCCCATATTCTTGATTTTCGCTTCATAGAGATGGGATAACTCGTGTTTTTCCTGCTGGGATCTAAATCTTAATTCATCAATATATTCCAACGCATCCCGCAAACCATAACCACTCTGAAACTTATTTTTTATCTCGCCAAAAATTTCCCCGATCTTATATTCAATTGTATCCGCACTGGTAGCCCGTTCTTTAAAACTTTGCAGATAGGGAAATAATTCACGATTGACATAATCAATCAAATCATCCCCAGTTAAGGTGTGGTCTTGGTCTAATTTACCCTTTTCATCTTTTGGTGCAGCCCAAACTGACCAACGATATTGTTGATCAATAATAAATGTATAGGATTCGCCACTTAATTCCGCTTTGTCAAATCGTTCCTGTTCTAAATCATCCAAATACTTCAAAAACAATAACCATGAAGTTTGTTCGGTGTAATCTAACTCTGTAGTACACCCGGCCTCTTTCCAGAGAACATCATCAATATTTTTAAAAGTTTGCTCAAACATTTAGGTTTTGCAATAGGATTTATATTTTACAAATATCTCATTAATTTTCAGTCTTGATCAGGCCCTTGCTATCATCAATCAGTGCTAGTTCCCACCTCTGCTGGTTATCACGAGCAACACCACAATTCTTATAAGCACTTATAAGCACTCACATATTTAGGATCAAGTGGGCTATTTTTTATCACCTCTTTTTTAACATTCAAAAATCTTGTATTCTATCATACATTTAAAGAGTACAAAGAGCAACTATTACCCCCACAAGATTTACACAAGTGGCACAGTGGTTTATTTCTTCAAAAAATATCTATCTAAAGGTAGATGACAAAATTAGATCCATAGTCAATCTTAAGTTCATGGGACATTAAGCGAAAACTGAGAATAATTAAATTGACTCTGAAAAAAAACACCGCGACATTAAGCGAAAAGCGACATTTAATTTGAGAATGTACATTAATGGAGAATAGGAGACTCGAACCCCTGACCTCTGCGGTGCGATCGCAGCACTCTACCAACTGAGCTAATTCCCCAAGGGAGTGGAGAGTAAAAAACCCTCACATATATATCATATTTTAGCACCCAGGGGCGGTAAGTTTGATATCTTTTTGTAAAAAAACTTCCTGGACTCGTTCTAATTCTAAGTCATACAAATAATCCACAGTCCAGTTACAGCGACGCTGGAGCATATGGAATGGGTAGCTGTGAGCCACCCCAAGTACTTGTATGTGGGCTTGTTTAGCCGCTGCGACACCCACCGGGGTACCTTCAACTGCTAGACATTCAGCGGGTTGGAGATGGAAATCAGGGTATAATTGATTGAGACGTTCCACAGCCAGCAGATAAGCATCGGGTTGAGACTGGGTGGCGCTCAGGTCATCATCGGCGATCATGACAGAGAAATACTCCGACAGCAAAGCGCGTTCTAATACTAGTTCTATTTCCTGGCGAACTGCACCACTGATTAAGGCGAGCTTGACAGTTTGGCAATCATCAGGGGAAATATTGAGCGATCGCACCTGGTTAATAAAATCTAGCACACCTGGATATAAAGGCAGTTCGGGGATGTTTTCCAGTTGCTGGACATAGGCTTGGGCTTTCTGGTGTAGAAGTTTGTTGAGATACTCCTCACTAACCACCCTACCACGAGAACTGAGCAACTCTTGTAAATAAGTGCGATCGCTCCTGCGGTATAAAGCCTGGTATTCACCCAGCTTCTGGGGTTGGAGATTTTCTTGGATGAGAATTTCATCTATTAATTGTGAGTGAATCTGCTCATGATTAATAATCACACTCTTAAAATCAAATAAAACTGCCTTTAAACTCATCTTGTTATGCCAAGCCCTGGAGATGCAAAGTCCTGCCAATTATTATTATCTATTGTGCGCGTTTTTTGGTAGCCATACCAAAAAACGCGCACAGTGCCCCTGGTTTCTAACTATGGGGGTGTAGTGCGCTAGGGACTTGGGTCGCATTCCTAAAAATCGTCTGTAAAAATATTAGCTTTAATGTATAATTTTACTACGAGGTGATGCAAGTGTTTAATCTGACTTACGAATTTAAGCTCAAACCAACTCAACAACAAATAGCAATATTTGAAGAATGGTTAGAAACCCATCGACGGGTTTACCGGAACTTGGCGGGAGCGTGAAAGCCCCTGAGAAGCAGCAACGCAGTTGCGTACTTCGTGCTTTAGACAGGGGATGAAACGCGACTTGGTAGGCTTCAGCCTGCTGTGTCCCCTTCGAGTTTTAGGCTATCAATCCAATCTTCAATTAAAGCAGTGATAGTTTTATCCTTTTGAGCAGCATATAAATAAAGTTTATTTCTTCTCCGCTCAGATAGACGTATTGTTAATGTTTTTCTCTTCATAATTGACATACATTGTTAGTATTTAATGTTAGTAAATATCAAGGAGGTGAAAACAATGTATGGATGTCAGCAAAACTTAGTTAACCCAGATAATGAACTTAGAGCAGTCCTTGAGTTTATTTGCTCAGAGTCCCATAAACTGACAAATTGTGGTATCTACTACGCTCGTCAGTTATATTTCAAAACTAGGAAGTTGATTGGTAAGTACGATTTAGAGAAAGAATATAAGACGAATAAACATTATCAAGTTTTGCACTCTCAAGCAGCACAACAAATTTTGAGGTCTGTAGCAGAATCATTCAAGTCTTTTAAGGAATTAGATAAGAAGTACAGCAAAGGTGAATTGCATTTTAAGCCCAAGCTACCGAAATATCGTAAGGGTGCAGGGTATTCACTTGTGACCTACCCAAAGCAAGCATTAAAACTTGTTGGTGATCATATAAAAATACCGCTGGGTAATACTGTTAAATGTTGGTTTAAACTTGATAGTTTCTTGCTGCCAATGCCTTCAAACCTAAAGTTTACAGATATTAAGGAATTAAGAATACTACCAAGAAACCGATGCTTTTATGCCGAATTTGTCTATGAGCAAAAGTCATCACCAAAAATTAATTTTAATCCTCAGTATGCTCTAGCAATTGACCCTGGCATTAACAACTGGTTAAGCTGTGTTTCTAATGTTGGAACTAGTTTTATTGTTGATGGACGCAAAATTAAATCTCTTAACCAATTGTACAACAAGCGTGTTGCGTTCTTAAAAGAAGGTAAACCACAAGGATACTGGGATGAACAACTAGCCCACATCACAGAAAAGCGTAACCGACAAGTGAGAGATGCTGTAAATAAAGCAGCTAGATTAGTTGTTGACTACTGCATTAAATACAAAATTGGTACAGTTGTTTTTGGGTGGAATCAAGGACAGAGACAAGAAGCAAAGTTGGGTAAAACAACTCAATCTTTTGTACAAATACCAACAGCTAAATTGAAGGAACGAGTTAAACAACTGTGCGAATACTACAGCATCAAATTTGTTGAAACTGAAGAGTCCTACACCAGTAAAGCTAGTTTTTTAGATGGTGACTTTCTACCTATTTTCGGCGCAAAACCTGAAGGGTGGATACCAAGTGGAAAACGAGTAAAACGTGGAATCTACTGCACTGGTGCAGGTAAATTAATCAACGCTGATTTGAATGGTGCTGCGAATATTCTTCGCAAAGTAGAGACACAACTAGATTTAAATCTGGTCAAGGTCTGTAGGCGAGTTTTGACCCTCGCTACCAGATATCGCATCTGGGAAACCAAAACTAAAAAGCGGAGGGAAGCGGCTTTAGCCCTTCCCGTAGCAACAGTTTAGAATCCCCGTCCATTTATGGCGGGGAGAGGTCAAATAGTCAGAGACTGGGGATTAGTGGAAATTAATTTAGCCAAATCCTGTAAAAAGGCCGCAGCATGAGCACCGTAAATAATCCGGTGGTCACAGGTAATATTAACTTGCATTTGTTGACGCACAGCAAAGGAACCATCCCCTAAAGCTACCATTTGGGGACGGGATGCACCAATGGCTAAGATAGAACCTTGTCCGGGTGGTAAGATCGCATCAAAAGTGTCTACCCCAAACATCCCTAAGTTAGAGAGGGTAAATGTCCCACTGTTGTATTCTTCGGGTTGTAGTTGTTTAGCTCTCGCACGTTCTACTAAAGATTTCCAGGAGCGGGAAAGGGAATAAATATCTACCATGTCTGCATTTTGCAAAACTGGTGTGATTAATCCTCCATCATCCATAGCCACGGCTACAGAAATGTTAATACCAGAATGATAAACAATTCCTTGGTCTGAATAGCTGGCATTTAATAAGGGATGTTTTTGTAATGTTACCGCTACCGCTTTAGCCAGTAGGGCTGTCATGGTAACGCCCTTGGATTTAATTTGTTTGTAAAGTTGATCTAAGCCATCGGTGGTAATGGTGTAACCCACACGGAAAACTGGTACAGTCACACTGGCTACCATGTTCCTAACTACAGCATTTTGGAAGGTAGTTAAAGGTACTGTTTGACCAGGAACCATGGGGGCCGGGGACGGGCCTGGTGACGGGGTGAAGGTAGGCGCTGGTGACGGGGTGAAGGTAGGTGCTGGGGTGGGTGTGGGCGCTGGTGGTTTACCTTGATTGACAGATGATTGTACATCCTCGGCGACGATGCGACCGTAGGGACCGCTACCTTTGAGGGTAGTCAAATCAACCTTAAGTTCTTTAGCTAATTTACGGGCGCGGGGTGAAACTACGACTCTTCCTTCGCGGTGGTTAGAGCCATTTTGAGTAGCTAGGGCAGAAGATATACCAACAGGGGCTGTAGTCGCAACTGGTTCTGGTGTGGGGGTAGCGGTAACTGAGCCTGAGTTAGCCAAGGTTTTGGCGGTGGCGATTTCGGCTTCTGTTTCTGCTATGTAGGCGATCGCAGATCCTACCGGTGCGCTTTCACCAGCTGGTACGATGATGTGGGCTAGGTATCCTTCATAGAATGTTTCCACATCCATATCTGCCTTATCTGACTCGACCACCACCACGGTTTCCCCTTTTTCCACCTTATCCCCCGGCGATTTCACCCAGGAAACGATTTTACCTTCAGTCATGGTGGAACTCAGGGCTGGCATGAATACTTCGTGAATGCTCATATGGTGGTATCAGAATCGATGGTTTATGGACTTTAGCAGCTTTTGCCAGATTAAATTGTATCTTGGCTGGTTGAGTTTTACCGTGGAGATTTTTTCTTTTCCCTGGTAAGAGATAGGTGGGCTAGTTTCCTCATTGTGGTACTTATTTACCAATTCATCCAGGAACCTGATGATCAGATTAGAGTCTATGGTATGTAACAACTATAAATTTTTGCCCATGTTTCAATCATCAGCCCAAGTCTTCTATACGTGAATACTTTGATGATGAATGTTATAATTTAACATTCTCACTCACTCTGACCTCTTCAATGTAAGTGGTTAAGTTCAATTTCTTGTTTACTTTTATGTTGTTTAACAAGTGGAATGTTGTTTTAGTTTTGTTAGTAAATATCTTGGCTACTGCTTGCGCCGGGATGGATATGACCGAGGAACCACAATCGCCAACATTGGGAGACAATAGACCCGTTATACAACAGGAAGTTGCCAATGTGCAACATACTGAGGATGTCTCATTATATCCAGGGCGTTATCAATATCAAAGCATACCACTAGAAAATGTGAATGCCATTCTTCAAGGTAGTGATCCTGTGAGTTTAGCCTTAAATGTTTTAGAGGGTAAATCATTAGCTAGAGGTAAGCAGGAAGTAGCAGTCTTTTATCCCCAACCCAGACAAGCCTTAGTGGAAATTACGCACATAGATTCAAATAATTATACGACTGACAGGATTAATTATCGAGTGGAAATGACCACCTTTGGGCGATCGCTGTTAAGCAGCTCTCCCCCGATTTGGCAAGTTGTCTGGGCGGGGTCAAAAATAGAATGCAGCCCTGAAAGTAGCAATAAACAAAAGTTAGCTCAAAGTTGTGAATTTTGACCGGGGACTGTCAACCCCACCTAACATAAGATAAGTGGGGAATTACCAGCGGGACTGTTAAATGTCGCCGCGAATCTCTTGGATAACGCCATCGCGCAGCAGGATTTCTACCTGCATTTTACGAATTAAGTTATCACCCTGTTCAACACGGAAAAAGCCTTCCATTTGGAATTGATTCACTTCTTGCTCCAACTCCAGAAATTGTAATTGCTGGAGGTTTTGTAGCAGTTGATTTTTCTGCTCCAGGAGTTCAGTTTTCTTTTGATTGACTTGGCTGTGAATATTATCGATTTGTTGAAGGGTTTGGGGACTAGGGGGCTGTATAGCCTGCTTTTGAATGGACACAAGGGCTCTTTGTCCTTCTAGATCAATCTGTTGCAGTTGCTGGTCACTTTGATTAATCTGTTGTTGTAGTTGCTGTTGTACTTCCTCCTTCCATAGGGGGGTAACAATGGCTTTGACATTGACAACGCGCTTGAGTAACAAATTGGGGTTGGAGACATCCATAAATCTTTCACGTTCACTCTATAAGTTAGCAGACAGAATACTCATCGGGTATACATCCGGTCAATAATCTCCTGATACCGTTCCGTGACTATGTGTCTGCGGATTTTCAGGGTTTGTGTCATCAAGCCATTTTCCAGAGAAAAAGGTTCGACAATCAACCTGAAGGGGCCAATGCGGTCATCAGGACGATAACCAGGACGGTTTTGTACTTCCCGATTCAATTCTTGTCGAAACAAGTCCTGGATTATTTTACTCTCCAGATCAATAGATGTCCTCATCTGTTCCAGATTTTGAGTTTGTGCCCATTTTTCAAGGGCTTCGGTATTGGGGACAATTAAAGCGCCGATGCTGCGCTGATCTTGTCCCACCAGCATAATTTGATCAATGTAGGGCGATCGCAAACAAGCATCTTCAATAGGTTGTGGTTCGATATTTTCCCCATTGGTCAAAACAATCGTATCTTTAGCCCTCCCGGTGAGGACTAAATCATTATCTCCTGTCACCCAACCCAAGTCACCGCTATTAAACCATCCTTGACCATCAATAACTTTGGCTGTGGCTTCGGGGTTTTGGTAATAGCCCTGCATAACTTGGGGACCTTTCAATAGTACCAAACCTTTTTTTCCAGGGGGTAACAAGTCTTTGCTTTCCGGGTCAACAATTTTGACTTCTGTACCAGCGATGGGCTGTCCAGATGAACCGCGGACATTATGCCAAGGACGGCGGGCGTTAGTCACAGGAGAGGTTTCTGTTAAACCGTAACCCTGCAAAATCTCCACGCCAATAATTTCAAAAAAGTTATCTATATGCTTGGGTAGCGCCCCACCGCCGCTAATTACTTGCTTGATGCGTCCCCCTGTGGCTTGGCGGACTTTGGCATAAACTAGGCGTTCTCCGAGGGTATGAAGGGGCAACAAAGCCAATGCTAGTATCTTAGAGGTGATTTTCTCTAAGCTTGAGGCATGAAGATGATTTAAACTTAGTCCTTGGGTAATGCGTTGTTTTTCGATATAGGTTTCACTGGCTGCTAGTAAAAACTTAATCAGGCGTTGCTTTTTGGCTGGTTGTTCCCGGAACTGTTTTTGCACTCCCTCATAAATCGATTCCCACAGACGGGGGACTGCAATCATGTAATGAGGTTTAAAGTCCTTCAAGTCCTGTTTGACAAAACGCAAGTTAGTATAAATTTGTGTACAACCTTGAGATAGTAAGAAATACTCCCCACTGCGCTCGTAACTGTGCCAAGAGGGAAGGATACTCAAGGCGATGTCTCCCGGCTGTGGTTGTACTATTGTACCCAGGGTTTTGACTTGGTGTAACAAGTTGCTATGAGAGAGCATCACACCTTTGGGTTTACCGGTAGTCCCGGAGGTATAAATCAAAGTCGCTAGGGTATCTCCTGTGACCTGAACTGGTGTCAGGGGATGGTTAGCACCAATTTCTAAGACCTGGGAGAATTTCAAGACTTTATCGCTGTCTTCTGGTGGTGTTTCCTCTGAGATTACAATTATCAGTTGAATGGGTAGGTCATTCAGTTCGTCGCCAAGTTTATTGAGTGTGTTTAAATCCTGTACTACTAGGGCGGTGCTACCACTGTTGGCAATAATAAATAGTAGTTCTGAGCGTTCGGCTTGGGAACTACGGACTGCATTTACTGCGCCGGCGGTCATTATCCCTTGATCGGCAATAAACCACCGCGGACTATTATCGGCTATTAAGGAAATGCGATCGCCTACTTTGACTCCTAATTTTTGTAACCCAGCGGCAAATTTTTGAATTTGCTCCCCTAACTGGCTATAGGTAATTACTACTTCTGGTTTACTGTGGGGATTGTGCAGGGCGACTATATCACCAAATCGTTGCCCTGCTAATGACCAAACTTCTGGTAGTGAAACCACATGACTGTAATCGACTAAACGCTGTAATTCTTGGCTTTCTCGCTTCGTAATCTTTGATAAATAAGCTGGTGTATCTGTACTGTTATTCACAATTCATATCCTCTATTGTTTTAGTAAACGGTTGATTTATTGATTGTTCTGACCTGAGCCTATATTACTAAATAGCTTTACTCTTCAGTGATTGGCCGTAATGCATAGCCTACTGTCTGAGGTATTTCAGCATTTCAACGGTTGTATTGATAAAAATCTATGTTACAGTAAATATATATAAGCTAAAGACAATGGATAGACTGGATAATCTATTGCTTTAGTTATCTTGACTGCCAAAAGCCCAAAAACCTATTTTTTTTTGATGGGGGTGAGTACCCATAAATTTCATGGATGTTTTATTGCTAACTCTCCTCAATGCTGCTGCTTGTTTAGTATTACCTAAATTAGCATCGAAAATTCTAGGCAAAAAAGATACTCAAACACTAGCCAAAGGGTCAACATCATCTCAAGCCAGAATTGAAATCACTAGTTTCCCCTACTGTACCAGTTACGTGTTAACGGGTAAAGAATTCTGCAAGTTTAGACCTCAATTCTGCGCCAAGTGTTCCCAATACTGATCTCCCCGACCAATCTCTGCATAAATCTTGCTCATTTTTTCACATGAAGATGTTGGTAGATAGCGATCGCGTAAGTGCTATCGAGGATCTGTGGAGGGGGGTAAGATACCCGACTTCTCAGATAATTAAAGATAATCTCATATGATTTGTCCAGAAGTCGGGAATCTGCGTGACACCGAAGATCATGTATTTGATTATGTTCACCCGATGCGCTGGCTTTTAGGTGAAAATAATAGATAGTAAAAACAAATTTTTGATGCGCGGATAATATAGCCTTTTTCAGGCTCATGAAGTACACACCAATTCCCTATTCCCTATTCCGGTGTTCCCTTAAACTAAAAAAAAATGTACCTCACGAGCATGGGAAATGCTATATACGACTGAAATCAACAAAACCCCAAGCATTACTGAGGATTTTGTCTTCGCCATTTTTCCCTGACTAAGCGAATTTCATCAAAAGTATAGTTTTCTCCTAATTGTTGTTTAATCGGGGTGAGAGAAACATCACCCAAAATCTCTAAAACTTGCCAAATTTTTTGTTGATGTTCTAGGGGTACTAACTGATTTAAATCTACAGGCTGATTTTTAGCCATTAACTGAGAAAGGTGGGTAAAAATTGTCGAGGGGTTAAGATTGCGTTGGCGAGCAATTTCCGCTACACTCAAACCTTGTTGGTGTAGTCTTAATGTGGTTAACTCGGTATCATTAGGTAAGTTCTTAAGAGCTAGAGTACCTGGAGAATCATGTTTTGTGGGTGATATACCTTTTTCTCGACGGTAGGCGGTGATTTCTGCGAGGAATTTTTCACCATACTGGGCGAGTTTGTGACTACCTACCCCAGAAAGTTTACCAAATTCTGTTAAGGATTGGGGTTGTACCTGGGCCATTAACCGGAGGGTAGAATCTTGAAAGACAACATAGGGCGGTACAGACTGTTCATCAGCTAGTTGCTTGCGCAGCGATCGCAACCGTAGTAATAATAGTTCTGTTTGGGCTGTTTTGTCACCCTCTGAGACGGGGGAGATTTTTTGCGCCACAGGAACAGCAATCAAAACTTGGCGCTGTCGCTTCATCACCTCCCAACTCAAAGCATTCAGCTTTAAAACCGAGTAACCATCGTTGGTTTGTTGTAACAACCCTTGATGTAACAGAGAACGCCCTAAAATGCGCCATTCATCTACAGTTTTATCCTTCCCAATCCCGTAGGTAGAGAGTTTGTCGTGTTGATTTTGGCTAATTTTTTTACTTTTACTTCCCCGCAACACATCAATAATGTGTAGCATTCCAAATCTTTCTTGACAACGGGCCACACAAGATAAAAACTTCATGGCTGCAATTGTCCAGTCTTGTACAGGTTTGGGATAACGACAGTTATCACAGTTACCACAATTACCGGGAAAACGTTCACCAAAATAACCTAGTTGAATTGTCCGCCGACAGTCTGTACCTTCAGCATAATCAATTACCTGGCGTAGCTGTTGTTTGGCAATTAATTGTTCTTGAGGGTCAGTTTTTTGCTCAATACTCCACTCAATGGTTTTAAGATCACCAAAACTAAAGAACATGGTACAACGTGAGGGTTCACCATCTCTACCCGCTCGCCCAGATTCTTGATAATAACTTTCTAAATTACGTGGTAAATCAGAGTGAATGACTAACCGCACATCAGGTTTATTAATTCCCATCCCAAAGGCGATAGTAGCAACAATGACACGCACATCATCGCGAATAAATCGAGTTTGATTCTTACTGCGTTCCTCATCATTTAAACCAGCATGATAGGGTAAAGCGGTAATTTGATCATGTTGCAGTTTAAATGTGAGTTCATCAACTTTTTTCCGGGTCAGACAATAAATAATCACTGAACCGTCAGTTTCCCGAATCATTTCTAAGATTTCGGCGTATACAGTTTTAGATTTAGGCCGAACTTCGTAATAAAGATTTTGCCGGTTAAAGCTAGCTAAGTGAATACTAGGTTGCTTTAACCCTAATTGTTTAATTATATCACTACGGACGCGGTCTGTGGCTGTAGCGGTGAGGGCGATGGTGGGAACATCTGGATAGCGGTGACGTAGGGATTTTAACTGGCGATATTCTGGGCGAAAGTCGTGTCCCCATTCGGATACACAATGAGCTTCGTCAATGGCGAAGGTAGAAATACCAATTTGGTGATGTACTAAGTCTAAAAATGGCAGAAATCTTGAGCTTAATAAACGTTCTGGGGCTACATAGAGTAGTTTAACTTTGCCGTTACGGATGGCTTCCTCACGCGATCGCACTTTGTAGGGATTGAGGCTACTATTGAGAAATGTAGCAGAAATATTATTATTTCTCAGTGCTTCTACTTGGTCTTGCATCAGAGCGATTAACGGCGAAACCACTACCGTTAAGCCTTTTTTCATCAAGGCTGGTAACTGAAAGCACAATGATTTACCCCCACCTGTCGGCATTACCACTAATAAATCCTGATTTTGCAGCGCATCTTCAATAATTTGTCGTTGTCCGGGGCGAAAATTATCGTAACCAAAATGGTATTTTAACGCTTGTTCGAGGTGGGGGTACTGAAGCATAACGATGGATTTACGTGCTAAGACTTGAAAATTTTAACTTAAATCCCCGGTAAGCAAAAAGTTAGAGAAGTGAAGCCTTAGCTTCACCTCTGTGGGTTTTAGCTAAATTCTGCCGATGTTATGCAGTCCTAAAATTATACCTACTCCCAAAAGATGACCAAAGGCTGTAGTTGCTAGTACCGCGGGTAAACCAAAACCGCCAAATAAATTGGCTGCGGGGAGAGATGGCCCAACGCTGGGGTACTTGATGGTAAGTTTTCCCAAGGCAACGGCGATAATGTTGGCTACAATCATAATACCTGCAACGGTGGGACTCCATTCTAGGGGTGTAGTTACAGCAGCGATGATAGTGGAAGGTAACACCGGATTAGCTCCTAAAATTCTAATGGCTAGAAATATAATTGAAATATTTCCCTGGGAATTTCAACAAAAAAACGGCTTTTGCATCAATACTTAACAGTTATTCTTAATCCTTAATCTTAGAGGTTGTTTGATAAGTTTTCAACAGGTAATTTTTATTTTAGGGAAGAGGGAACAGGGAACAGGGAACAGGGAACAGGGAACACAGGGAACACAGGGAACAGGGGAACACGGTATGGCTAACGCCACGCTATCGCTATCGACTTCGCTCACCGACCGCACAAAAAACAATAAAATCCAGTCCCCTCCCCTGACAAGGGGAGGGTTAGAGAGGGGTCAAATAATATTCGATACACTAATCATCACTTGACCAACATCCTCCTAAATATGTGCAAATCTTCATATTCCCTCTAAAGTTATTGACAAGAGTTTGTATTAATGATGGAATATGTTTAGGGAGCTATTGCAAAATATATTCATTAAAATGGAAATATTCAAGTTGTGGTTGCCAAGGCGATCGCACCAAAATGTCACAGGGGAATTAGGGAGGGGCGATCGCCTATTAGTAGTAACTGTATTGCTACTAGTAGGACTGGTGCTAGTTACCGGAATTTCCCTGTCATTGGGCGCAGTAGCCATGACCCCCAATCAACTGTGGCTAGCATTAATACGCCGGGGTGATGAACTCTATCAAACAATTCTCTGGGATCTGCGCCTACCGCGTACCCTAGCCGCCCTGCTGGTGGGTGCTGCTCTGGGAATGTCCGGGTCATTACTGCAGGGAATGCTGAAAAACGGGCTGGCGAGTCCGTTTTTACTGGGAATTTCTGCGGGTGCTGGTTTAGCGGCGGTAGCTATGCTCAGTTTAGGTGTATTGCAGACCTGGATACCTTTAGGGGCTTGGATGGGGGGCTTATTAACAACTATTCTTGTTTATTTCCTAGCTTACCGTCGTGATGGAATTTCCGTAGAAAGATTGATTTTAGGGGGAGTTGCTGTCAGTTCCTTGTTTGGTGCAATTCAGTCTGTGTTGTTACTCATAGCCGAAGATGGTCAAATACAAGCGGCCTTAAATTGGTTAATTGGTAGTTTGAATGGGCGCGGTTGGAGTGAGGTAACTATTTCCGGGTCCTATATTAGCGTCGCCCTCTTAGGGGGATGCTTACTAGCGCGCGCGGTTAACTTGTTGAACCTGGGTGACGAGTTAGCCACAGGACTAGGTGTTTCTGTATGGCGATCGCGGATTTTAATTGGTGCTACCGCCACACTGTTAGCAGCGGGAGCGGTAAGTATAGGGGGTTTAATTGGGTTCGTGGGTTTAATTGTTCCCCACGGAATCCGCCTGATCGTAGGTACAGATTACCGTGCTGTTTTACCACTAAGCGCAATAGGTGGGGCTTTAGTTCTCAGCTTTGCAGACTTACTGTCTCGGTTAGGTGCTGTAGAAATTCCCGTGGGAGCAGTCACAGCTTTGCTGGGTTCTCCCTTATTTATCTATCTCCTGTATCGGCGCAATGTGTAATTAAAACTTTCAAGTTGTCAGAGGTGTCATAACAGTGAAACAACATCCCTTGCTGTTCAGCATAATTATGCTGAATCTGTTTGTCATGCCCACAGCATTAGCAGAAACTCATAATACTAGCATTTCTGGTGAAACAAAAACTTATTTACTGACTCAAGAACCTATTTTAACTCCCTCCGATGCTCAACCAGAGGAAGAAGAAACCTGTCCCCCTGATTTTGATCCCAAAGACCCAGAATTTAAAGATTGCGTTGAGGAAACTCAAAGCGGTGATTCCGAGATAGAAATTACCGTCACCGGAACCCGCACACCCAGAGCAGTTGTAGATTCACCGGGAACAATTAGCATCATTGATGAGCAAAAAATCCAGAGGGATTTTATCGAGGATATCAAAGATTTAGTCCGCTACGAGCCGGGAATATCTGTACGTAATCGCCCCGTGCGTACTGGTCCTGCGGGGAGTGGTAATTCCAGTATTAATATTCGGGGAATTGAGGGGAACCGAGTTTTAATTCAGGTTGATGGGGTGAGAGTCCCCGATATTTATGCTAATACCGGCCGTGATTTAGTCGATTTTGACTCAATTCAAAGGGTGGAAATTATTCGCGGTCCTGCTTCTACCCTATATGGTAGCGATGCTTTAGGGGGTGTAGTCTCTTTCATTACCAAAGACCCAGAAGATTATCTGAGTGTTTTTGGTCGTCCACTTTATGTGGGTGGTAAAACCAGTTATGACAGCACCGACTCTAGTTTTGCGCCCTCGGTGACCTTAGCAGGTAAAGAGGAAAACCTATCAGGTTTATTGCAATATACCCGTAGGGATGGTAACGAAACTCAAAACTACGACGGATTAGCTCCCAATCCTCAAAATGTTGATAGTCAGAACCTGTTCAGTAAGGTAGTTCTACAAGCTAACGATCATAATATTTTCCGGTTGACAGGAGAATGGTTTGAAAGTAGGCTGAATACCCAAGTCAAGACTGCTGAAGGATTTAGCAGTTTTACTCGTACTACCACTGTCAGTCAAGTAGCTGAGGATTTCACCAGTCGGGGACGCATCAGTTTAAGTCATGAGTATACTAATCCTGACTTAGGCTCATTTTTGCAGTCAGCGCGATCGCAGATGTATTACCAAACTGCGAAAACCACAGAAGATGTAGAAACCCGTACTGTTAACCGTGCTAATCAGAATTTGCGCCGCATCTTAGAAACTGGTTTTAACCAAGATATAATTGGTGGTGATGTTCAATTTACCAGCAAATTTTTGACCGGGGATGTTAGTCATCGCCTAGTTTACGGTTTTGATTTGTTCAACACTTCCACTAGTCGCCCTAGAGATTCAACATTATTTAATGAAACACTGGGAACGAGTACGAAAACTGTTAGCAGCGAACTTTTCCCTAACAAGACTTTTCCTGATACTGACACCTTGAGAGGTGGGATTTACATTCAAAATGAAATCGAATTTGCTGATGGTCGGATTACCTTAATTCCAGGGGTGCGTTACGACTATTATCAACTCAGGCCTCAGACTGATGATGTTGCTTTTAGTAATATTAATACGCAAAATTACGAAGTCAAGGGCTTTTCAGCTTCCGCAATCTCACCAAAATTAGGTCTAATTGCCAAAATCACCCCAGAAATATCATTATATGGGCAATATGCCCGTGGTTTTAGAAGTCCACCTTACGATAATGCAAACATTGCCTTTACTAACTTTGCTTTTGGTTATACTATTTTACCAAATGCTGATTTAAAACCGGAAACAGTTGATAGTTATGAACTCGGTATTAGAGCTAATTATCCTCAAAGTAGCTTTGGTTTGACTGGTTTCTATAATCGCTACAATAACTTTATTGATGCTAATGTCGAACTTAGTGATCCTCTTGTGATTAGTGGTAGACCTCTGCGTCAATTCCAATCCCAAAATATTAAAGGGGCGAAAATTTCCGGTTTAGAAGCTAGAGGAGAATATCGCTTTACAAGGTCTCCGGGTGGTTTAAGTGTGTTCGGAACCTTAGCTTATGCTGTGGGGGATAACTTAGAAACAGACCAACCCCTAGATTCCATAGATCCATTGAAGGGGATTATAGGATTTCGTTATCGTTCACCCGAAGAGATTTGGGGCGCAGAACTAACTACCACCTTAGTCGCGGCTCAAGATAGGGTAAGTAATGAAGACTTTTTTAAACCCGAAGGTTACACTACTGTAGATGTGCGCGGTTTCTACCAGTTCAACCCTAATACCATTCTCAATCTGGGAATTTTCAACTTATTGAACCAAAGATATATAGAATGGTCTGACGTGCGGGGTGTAAATAGCGATGACCGTCTACTAGATTTATATACCCGACCCGGAATTAACTTTGCTGCGACTTTGAGCGTACGTTTTTAGAGGTTGTTTGATAAGTTTTCAACAGGTAATTTTTATCTGAGGGAACACCGGAACAGGGAACAGGGAACAGGGAATGGGGAATGGGGAATGGGGAACCGAAACAATCAAATCCAGTCCCCTCCCCTTACAAGGGGAGGGTTAGGGAGGGGTTAAACAATAGTTGATACACTAATCATAACTTTTCAGGCATCCTCTTAAAATTAAAGGACTTTTCGGTAAACTAATCAAAATCATGGATCAAAAAAAATTTGTAATAACTTGGGCTATCCTGTTGAGTATATTACTAACAGCTTGTAATCAACCCATCCCCCCGCAACCACCAACAACACCTGTAAATGTCAACCAAACACCCCAAAAATCAGCACAAAGAATCGTCGCCCTCACGTCTTTAACTGCTGATATTATTTATCAACTGGACTCTACAAAACTAGTGGGGATTACAGGTGGTAGTTTACTCAATAAAGACTCCCGGTTTCAGGGTTTACAAAGAGTCGCTCAGGGTCAAACTCCTGCTGACTTAGAGAAAATCCTCGCCCTCAAACCAGATTTAGTCATCGGTGCTCAAGGTTTTTCTGACCAGACGCTCCAACAGCTGGAAAAACTGGGAATTAAGACTTTCTCTACTAGGGTTAATAGCTGGGAATCTCTCCAGGAACTAACTAAAACTCTAGCTGGTTTTGTGGGTGCAGACCCGACTCCGTTATTAAATCGTTACGAGGGGTTTTTACCCAAAGGGAAAAATAACAGTAATTCTACTCTAGTGCTGGTCAGTCGTCAGCCAATTTTAACACCTAACAAAAATAGTTGGGCGGGAGATCTATTACGCCAGTTTGGGGTTAACAATTTAGCCGCAGACCTACAAGGGACAAGCCCTATAGGTGGTTATATTACTCTGTCTGCTGAGAAAATTTTAGCAGCTAATCCCGAAGTGATCATTTTAATTAGTCCTCCCCAAGGAGGGTCACAAACCGCTCTTTTAGATGCTTTTAAACAGGAAAGCTTTTGGCAAAAATTGTCAGCTGCTAAAAATAACCAAGTTTATGTGTTTGACTATTATGGATTGGTGAATGCAGGTAGTATAGATGCTATCGAAAAAGCCACTCAGCAACTGGCGCAAGTTTTAGCAGATTGACCTCTTACCGTTGGGGCGATCGCCAACAAAATCATCTACACTCAAGGTAAGACTGATTATTTCCAGCCTGTATTATGTCCTCAATTATCGATTCTTTGCCACCTGCTCTTGCTAAAATCGTCCAACGCTTTCAACGTGCGAGTGACCCGAAGCGGCGTTACGAGCAATTAATCTGGTATGCTCAGAAGTTAACAGACTTTCCAGAAACTGGTAAAGTACCAGAAAACAAGGTTCCTGGCTGTGTATCTCAGGTTTATATTACCGCTGCCTTAGATGATGGTAAAGTTGTATACCAAGGTGATTCAGATTCCCAGTTAACTAAGGGATTAGTAGGGTTGTTAGTGGAGGGTTTAAATGGACTTACTCCCACAGAAATTGTGCAACTCACCCCAGACTTTATTCAAGAAACCGGCTTAAATGTCAGTCTCACACCTTCTCGAGCTAATGGATTTTATAATATATTTAAGACAATGCAAAAAAAGGCTCTTGAATGTAAGTTATAGTTCCTAGCTTCCCTTTTTTACACTAAAAGCAGGTCAGCCAATGTCAACTAACCTAGTATCTACCTATGACCCCCTAGGATTCGGTGGAGTAGTTCAAGAATATACCTGGACTTGGGATAACCAACCATTACGGGTGATTTATGAAACTATTGGTACAGGTTCACCCCTGTTGCTATTACCAGCTTTTAGCAGCGTTTCCATGCGGGGGGAAATGGGAGAACTAGCCAATTTACTCGCGCCCCATTTTCAAGTTACAGTAGTAGACTGGCCTGGTTTTGGAGAATCCTCACGCCCAAGTTTGAACTACAGACCGGAAATATATCAGCAATTTCTAGAAGATTTTATTCACAGCGTTTTTAGTCCGCCGATTACCGTAGTCGCAGCGGGTCACGCTTCTAGTTACGTTTTGCAATTGGCGGCGAAACAACCCCATCTGTTCTTGCGGATCTTACTCTTAGCACCCACTTGGCGCGGTCCTTTACCCACTATGGGAGCTAGTCCCCAGATAGCGAATGCAGTAAAAGGTTTAGTGCGATCGCCTATAGTTGGGCAAGGGCTATATAAACTAAATACCACACCCTCCTTTTTAACTTGGATGTACCGCCGTCATGTTTTCACTGATGACAGTAAACTTACACCCAGTTTTATTAATAAGAAGTGGCTAACTACCCAAAAACCAGGAGCCAGATTTGCGTCTGCGGCTTTTGTCACCGGCAATCTCGATGCTATCAACAACCAAGCCGATTATCTCACACTTGTACGCAACTTGTCCATACCCCTGATGGTGGTAATTGGTGAGTCTAGTCCCCCCAAGTCCCGACAAGAAATGAACGCCGTAGCAGCACTACCAGGAGTAACAAGCGTAGTTATTCCCGGTTCTCTGGGATTACATGAAGAACACCCAGACATTGTTTTCACCGCCACACAAGACTTCTTACTAACCCCATAAAATTGCTGACTGTCAGATAACTGATTTTCTCATCTTTCCTGATCCACACCAACAGTATTGTAGAGTGCATCAGGATTAACATCTATATATGTCCTAGGACTGATGGGTTAGTAAAAAAAATCATAGTTGACGTATCATCATATAAACTTTAAACAGACAATTACAGTAAATTCACCACAAAAATATTAAAAGAATTATCATAAGTGGTAATGATTATCTCACCTATGACAAAAAGGCATTTAGACAATGTTAACTGAAGAAATTACGAATACCGTACCTGTAACTGTACTCACAGGTTATCTAGGTTCGGGAAAAACCACTCTTCTCAACCATATCCTCACCTACGAACACGGAAAAAAAGTAGCTGTAATTGTCAATGAATTTGGGGAAGTAGGTATTGATAATCAACTGATTATTGATGCAGATGAAGAAATTTTCGAGATGAATAATGGCTGTATTTGCTGTACAGTGCGTGGGGACTTAATTCGGATTATCGGTAACTTAATGAAGCGGCGCGATAAATTCGACCATTTAGTGATTGAAACCACCGGTTTAGCCGACCCAGCGCCAGTAATTCAAACATTTTTTGTCGATGAAGATATGCAAAGCTTACTGTCATTAGATGCAGTAGTAACTGTTGTGGATGGGAAGCATATTTGGCAACATTGGGATGCTGACGAAGCCCAAGAACAGATTGCTTTTGCTGATGTGATTCTCCTGAATAAAACTGATTTAGTCACCCCAGAACAGTTAGATGAATTAGAACAGCGCATTCGGGGGATGAATGCAATGGCAAAAATCTACCGTACCCAAAACGCCCAACTAGAGATGAACGCTTTATTGGGTGTGAAGGCTTTTGATTTAGAGAGGGCGTTGGAAATTGACCCGGATTTCTTGGGTGAAGATGCTCACCAACATGATGACCAAGTTTATTCTGTAGCATTGGTGGAAGCAGGAGAGTTAGATGGAGAAAAACTAAACGCTTGGTTGTCTGAGTTATTGCGTACCCAAGGACAGGATATTTTCCGCATGAAAGGGATTTTAAATATTGCAGGGGAAGATAATCGCTATGTGTTCCAAGGTGTGCATATGATCTTAGATGGTAGACCCGATCGCCCTTGGAAACCAAATGAAACCCGGAAAAATGAGTTGGTTTTCATTGGTCGTAATCTTGATGGAGCCAAACTAAAGCAGGATTTTCTGGCTTGTTTTGTTTAGACTAGGTACAGACTAAGCTACAAGGGAGTAGGATGATTTCTTATTCCCTATTTCCCCATTCCCCTTTGAGTTATGAACCCTACAGCTAGTAAATCTAAGGAATTTGAAGAACACTATTCCGCGACTCTTTCCGACTATGTGACTGCGATCGCCTGGTCTCCCCATGGTAAAGTCCTAGTTGCTACCTCCGCAGCTGGTGAAGTTGTCCTAGTGAATGATAACCAGCTCACCACCTTACAAACGGGGGGAAGTACATCAATAGACTGTGTAGCTTTTTCTCCAGATGGTCAGTTTTTAGCTGTGGGGGGACAAAATGGACAGGTAAAAATTTGGCAAGGTACGGAATTAATTACTACCTTAGAAAATGCCCCCGCCTGGGTAGATAAACTGGGGTGGAGTCCCTCCGGTAACCAACTAGCCTTTAGTTTAGGGCGTTGTGTCCAAGTCTGGGATGCGGACACTAGGGAGGTAGTTGTTACCCTGAATTTTGATAACTCCTCAGTATTGGGCATTGATTGGCGTAGTGATGGGGAATACCTGGCAATTTCTGGGTATAAAGGTGTAAAGATTTGGGATAGCCAAAACTGGGAGCAGGAACCATATATTTTAGATATATCCACTGTCAGTATAGCCATGGCTTGGTCACCCGATGGTAAATTCCTAGCCTCTGGGAATATGGATCGCAGTATCACTGTTTTAGAGTGGGGTAATCCCGACCCCTGGATTATGCGGGGATTTCCTGGTAAAATTAGAAACCTGGCATGGTCACAAGCCACTACTAAACTGGGTGCGCCAATTTTGGCATCTTCCAGTGTAGAGGGTATCGTAGTTTGGGAAAAGCTAGAGGATGAAAATTTGGGCTGGGAAGCACGGATTTTAACCAATCATGTGGACATGATCACAGCGATCGCCTTTGCGCCTCAAAGTTTCCTCCTAGCTTCCGCTGCTAGTGATGGTTGGTTGTGTTTGTGGAAAAAAGCCAAACAGGTTACCCAAGTACTCACCGGTGTTGCTCGAGGGTTTTCTACTCTAGCTTGGCATCCCCATGGTAAGTTTTTAGCAGCAGGTGGAGATCAAGGGGAGTTACTAATTTGGTCTAAGGTGTCACGGGGTCAGGGATTCGGCGCTAGTTAAAGGTAGTTAAAGAGGAAGGTGGGGTCAAACAATATCTGATACATTAATCAGAACTTTTAAAACATCCTCTAATATGTGTTCCCCGTTCCCAGTTCCCCATTCCCTGTTCCCTTTATAATCATTCAGGTTGAAGCTAGCTAATTTATTGGTTATTCTGGATGAGAAATATTATTTAGGTATCAATCATGAATATAGCCAAAATGATTTTACTAGCATCTCCAGTATTTCTAGCATCTCTACTCCTGCTAGGAAAGCCAGCCCAAGCATCTAGCATCCAACCTGCATTTACTACACAGATGAACTCCGTACAGTCTCAGCCATGGGGGGGATTCTCAACCCTTCATGTCAGTAAAACATCTAATCCCATTATGGATCAACTCGGTTGTAACTGCGCCACTTGTGTTCAGTCTAAATTGGAAATACTCCAAGGAAGATTACCATCTGTGGATTTTTGAGCACATTTAAATTACTAATTCATGTTATCAATGTTATGGGGTGGGCTATTAGTCCGCTTTTTATAGTTTTTACACATCCACTGGGGAATCGATGATGGTTAAAAAACTACTATCAAATCATTTATCAAATAATTTATTAACTGGTATCTTAGTAGTTTTAACAATCGGCTTTCTGGGATGTAGAAATCAAACAGTAACCACCTCATTTACTCAGCCAAGCACTAAAATACAAGAAAATCTTCCCCGGGTTGTCGCTACTACTACCATACTTTGTGATTTAACTAGACAGGTGGCGCAAAATACAATTAACCTCACCTGCTTGGGTTCCCCTGATAACGACTCTTATTTCTATCAACCCAGACCGGGACACCAGGAAGCGATCGCCCAAGCTGACTTAGTTTTCCACAGTGGTTACAACTTTAAATCAGAACTGCTCAAAACACTTGCAGAAGGTAAAACTTCTACCCCCAAAGTAGCTGTAAATCAACTAGCAGTTTCCCAACCCCAGCAATTTCTCGCCTCTGGTGAGAGATTAGCTAATCCTCATGTTTGGCACGATGTTAAGAACACCATCAAGATGGTGGAGATAATTAGCCACAATCTCAAAATTCTTAACCCCGATTATACCACATTTTACAGTGATAACGCCAGATTAATTCAAAATGAACTTACTCAACTCGATACTTGGATTAAGTCCAGGATAGATACTATCCCCAATGACAAGCGGAAGTTAATCGCTACTAGTAATGTAATGAATTATTACACTACAGCCTATAAAATCCCTTTGGTAAAGGGTTTAGAGAATATTAGTAGTATAGTAAATCCCACCGATGCACAAGTAAAAACTTGGGCGACAACTATTCAACAAGCCCAAGTACCAACAATTTTTACCCATACTACCATTAACCAGCAGTTGATCACATCTGTACCTACCCCAGCTAATGTCAGAGTATCTCAAAGGCAATTATATACTTATGGACTGGGTGAACCAGGTGGCGAAGCCGATACTTATCAAAAATTAATGGTTGCCAATACACGCACTATTGTAGAAGGTTTAGGGGGGACTTACTTAATTTTTCCCCCAAGATTTCCTGCTATATAAAACCTAGATAAAACTAGACTTTACTTTCTACTTCAACGAGAGCATGGGAGCAGTTATCCCTGGTGTAGACTTTCACGCCTTAGCCAGACGCGATTGTGTTCCAATTAAGTTTCTGAAAAATACTACCACCATCATTGCTTGGTTTTCGCGTCGGCAATAGTCTCAATTCAATACTTGATATCACCTTATTATATATCAAGTAGCAGCACTACACCCCTATCGTTACAGGTTGCTCAATTGGACAAAAAAAATCCCGGACTTCGCCAAGAAGTCCGGGATATATTAATTGAATGGAAAACTCGTAAATATTTCGGCTCTCTGGTTAAAGGAGATGGCAGGTTTGGATCTTTTAGTAGTCACAATCGTAACCACTGCCATGATGCGATGACATTAACCAATTAGCCTTTATTTTTTTGGCTTGATAAACTTATCAATATTTATCTCCTTTAAGAATAGCATAATAGACAGTCCGACGCAAGTCAATATTAGGTATCTGAATTTTAGCACCGCCAGTAACCAAAATCCCCCGCCATGAAAGAATAGCGCATGGGAGCAGGACTCCGCACAATTCCCCAAGGCGAAAGGTTGATGTACCGCCGGCGGCTGGCAGCAGCGCTGCGCGATCGCAGGTATGGTATATCTAAAACGGCGAACTGTTGTCGCCATGGGTCAAATACCAAAAAGCGATCGCCCATAGTTTGGCGTTTTTGCAGTAGATGGGTTACCAATGTTAAAGCATGAGGACCAGCACCAATAACAGCTAAGTCAAGAGGAGGTGATGGAGGATTGACCATTAATAAATAGATAGGACTTAGTGATAATAATTATCATTCTATCTTAGGTTTACTAATTATCTTGACAATAACTTGCAATTATATCAGGATACTTCTAGTTTATGTGTTTGTTGTTTAACAATGAGTTCCATGGCAATCAATAATCTGTTTAGCGCCGGTGGTATCGTCATGTGGCCACTATTGGGCTTTTCTGTATTAGCGGTGGCGCTAATTATTGAACGGATTAAGTTTTGGCTGCAAATCAACCGAAGACAAAACCGGATCATTCAAGAAGTATTACAACTCTATCGCAGAGATAACCTAGTTACTGCCATAGGTATACTCAGAAACAATGCCAATTTACCCCTATCCCGGATTTTCCTAGCAGCTTTAGAATTAGAGGAAGCCACACCAGAAGAATTTCGCTTGGCCTTGGAAAGTGAAGCCCAAGCAGAAATACCTGGACTCAAACGCTTTCAGAACATTTTTGACACCATTATCAACCTCGCCCCCCTCCTAGGACTCCTGGGTACTGTCTTGGGTTTAATTACTTCCTTTGCTTCCTTGAATATTGGTAATGTCGGCGGCACACAAACCATAGGGGTTACCTCCGGTATTAGTGAAGCCTTGGTATCTACCGCTACAGGGTTAATAGTTGCCATCTTTACCCTGTTTTTCGCCAACACCTTCCGCGGACTTTATCAGCGTCAAATAGCCCTATTCCAGGAATATGGCGGACAACTAGAACTACTGTATCGCCGTCGCCATCAACCAGGAGAAAAAGACTATGCGCCTACAAGATGAACCAGATTTACCCGCACAGATTAACATCGTCCCCATGATTGATGTCATCTTTGCTATTTTGACATTCTTTATTATGTCAACCCTGTTTTTAACTAGATCACAAAGCCTACCAGTCAACTTACCACAGGCAGCCACAGCTAATCAACAATCAGCCCCCCTGACAATTACCATCAGCATTGATAATCAAGGAGTGGTGAGCTTAGACCGTCAACCAGTTCCCCTCAATTCCCTGGGGGAACGGATCGGTACTTTGGTAGAGGGGAAATCAGAACCTATGGTAATTATTAATGCTGATCAAAAGGTAGAACATGGTCAAGTAATTGCAATTATGGATCAGGTGCGCCAGGTAAAAGGAGTAAAATTAGCGATCGCCACCCAGAAACCCTAATTTAGTACCCCTAAGTTTTAAACTACGACAGACTGTCTTTTGACATCATTTAACTACAGCAAAGACAATACCACATAGTATTTTAATGAAATGTTCCCAAAACCAAGTGAATAGATATAGATATTGTGTGGTGTTATCTGTTGTAGTCCAGAGCTTATGTATCAGCTTCCCTAGTGTTGCTAACCCAAGTCAACAAACAGAGTTAGTTCTTGATAAAAACTCTTATTTAAATCTTGAGTTACCAGTTACCCCAGTTGAATTATTAACTCAACAGTCCCCACCCATTGAATTTACCTTAGAAACCGAGCCAGAAGAAGCTACCACAGACGAAAATAACCAAGATGTAGACATTCTGCTAGAAGTATTAGGACAACCAGATAATTTTTCCGGTTCCACACCCGTGTATGTCATAGACCAGGAAGAAATTAAAAGACAAAATGCGACCAGCGTCGCCGATGTTTTAAAAAGAATGCCTGGTTTTGCCATCAATGACGTTGGTCATGGTGCTGACATTCACACAGGCACATACTACCGAGGAGCATCAATTAACCAGTCTGTATTTCTCATCAATGGCAGACCAATTAATAATGATATTAGCACCTATCATGGTGGAACAGACCTAAATAGTATTCCCGTAGAAGCCATCGAGCGGGTAGAACTATCCAGCGGTGTCACCTCAGCTTTATATGGTTCCTCAGCCTTTGGGGGAGTAGTGAATATTATTACCAAAGAAGGCTTTAGTACTCCCAAACTAAATAGTAGTATACAATTTGGCTCCTTAAACCTGAATAATCAACAGGTTACCTACAGCGATGGGGTAGATGATGTGAGATATAACTTCAGCTTTGAAAGATTTTTCATCGACAACCGTTACTCAGTCCCCGCAGGTGCTGCTAACCGTGACGCTCAAGGGTTACTCTCCAATGCAGACACAGCCACCAGTACCTACTTTGGTAGCATTGCTTTAGACTTAGATCCTCAAAACTCCTTAAACTTAGACATTAAAAAACTCAGCAGTCGCCGAGGCTTAGTTTACTTTGGGTTTCCCCCCCTGCTGCAAAGAGATAGATTAGACCATGATGGTTTAAATCTAGGCTTATCTTGGCAAACCCGCCTAGGTAAAGGCGAAAGCTCCAACCTAACCACCACCATAGGATATAATCAAGATTATTTTAGCACCTATGGCCCCACATTCTTTACCGGCACAGTATATAACCGCCTGGGGGTGTTAGATAGCCAAAAAATTACCGCCAGAGTAGATCATGATTGGCAATTAACAGCCAATAACAAACTCCGCTGGGGATTAGACTTACGAAACTCTCAATTAAACGGCGAAACCTTCAGTACCAGACCTGACAGAGTGAGATTCAACGAAGTTGAAAATAGAAGCGTCTTAAATACAGCCTTATTTGCCGTAAATACCCTCAATGTTAGTGAAGATTTTCAGGTAGACTTAGGACTAAGACAGAGCTTTGATGGAGAATTTGGCAGTTACTTAAACCCTAGTGGTGGCTTACGTTATAACCTCACACCCGCAGTCACCCTGCGAGGGAGTTGGGCCGGGGGACAGCGTAACCCAGGATTAGATCAACTATATCTATATGATACAGTCCATGGGTGGGAGTCCAACGCTGACTTAAAACCAGAAACCGGCTCATCTTGGACCATGGGAACAGATGTGAGACTCACAGATAACTTAGTAGGACAATTTACCTATTTTGGCAGTAGTTTAGACAATCGTTTAGCAATTGTCGCCGGCAAATGGGAGAATGTAGGGTTAGTAGACACCAACGGATTAGAAGCCGCCCTGAGATTACAAATTTCTCCCCAGTGGTCGAGTTTTGTTAACTATACCTATACAGATGCCCAAATCAAAACCGGAACACAAGCAGGATTACAATTAGGTCTGATACCTTACTCCGTCGCCCAAAGTGGTATTAGCTACCGCAATTCCGGCTGGGAAGGGAACTTGTATCTTACCTATAATAGTGGAATGCGACGAGCCTTATTTACCAATACGGCAGCGGGACAAACACCGACAGACTTTAGCCCATCCTTCCTCAACTTAGACCTGAGTAGCAAAATTCCCCTCACCAATAATACAGCCATGACCATATATTTAGAAAACCTCCTGGGTGAGCAATACGAAAAAGTCAACCGTATTTATAGCCCAGGGTTTACCGTGCGAGTGGGGGTAACTGCAAACCTTTAGAAATCCAATTGATATTCAACGAGCAATCTCACGAAAGCTTTTATTTGAACAAAACCCAGAGGTTCACACCTATCTAGAGGAACAAAAGGATGGCTAAGACTAGCGACGCCATAAAAATCATTGACAAAATTACTAGCAGCGACCCTGAAGCTGAGACATTAGTGGAAGAAGCCTTGATCAATGCACAAGTGGCACAGTTGATTTACTCTGCTAGAACCAAAGCGGGGTTAACACACAAAGAACTCGCAGAACTTGTTGGTACAAAACAGGCTGTAATTGCTAGTCTGGAAGATGCTGATTACCAAGGACACACCCTTTCAATGCTGGAAAAAATCGCTCACGCTCTCAATCAACGAGTGATGATTGAACTTGTCCCTCTGAAAACAATTCTTTGAACTTCCCACTGATGGGGTGCGATCGCATTAGCAGCTTATCCCCATAACTGAAGTCAGGGATCTTACTCTCGTTACATTTAACACTCATTCAGTCGGATTCATCCGACTTCCGCTTTTAGACGGGGGTTTCTAACCCCCGGCTCCCGATTGTCGAGCCTCATGGCGATAGCGAAGCGCTGCTGTACTGAGCAGTGCGATCGCGAAAGACGCTGATCCAAACCGATGTATCAATCAGCAGCAGCAGTTCAATTCTCTAGTTGTCACCACGAGCACCAAGCTAATGTTAGGCAATGGGTATAACCTGGAAGCGTAACCCAAGTGCCTGTAAAACCTTAAGAACTGTAGAAAAATCTGGGTTGCCTTCCATCGACAAAGCCTGATGGAGACTTTCGCGCCCTAGCCCTGTTTCCAGGGCAATATGGTTCATACCCTCAGAACGAGCAACATCCCCCAAGGCTGCTACCACTAAGTTGGCATCTCCATCTTCAAGGGCTGCTTCAAGATATGCAGTGATATCTTCCTTTGTTTCCAGATGCTCTGCGGCATCCCAAGCATAGGTTTGGATAGTAGACATAAAACCTCCTTCCTATAAGTTCTCAGCTAAATCTAGCGCTGTTTTGATGTCCCGTTCCTGAGTCTTTTTATCTCCCCCTGCTAATAGGATAATCAAAGTCTCACCTCGTTGTATGAAATACACCCGATACCCCGGACCATAATTAATCCGCAATTCTGACACTCCTTGCCCCACTGGTTTAACATCACCTGGATTCCCCATAGACAGGCGACGGATACGAATGTTTATACGTGCTTTTGCTTGGCGATCGCGCAAAGCACTAAACCACTCAAAATAAATTTCAGTTTGGCGAATTTCAAACATACCTTATTCATGATTAGTGTATCAAATATTGTTTGACCCCACCCTAACCCTCCCCTTATAAGAGGAGGGGATTTGATTTCAGGAATTAAATCGGGTAAAGATGTGATAAAAATTACGGCTGAAAACTTATCAAACAACCCTTTGCGAACCTTTGCGCCACCTTTGCGAACCTTGGCGTTAAAAAAACCCACCTCAAAAACCTAGGGTGCAATCAAATGCTCCTCAGACCGGCGATATTGAGCAATTAACCGGCGGCGTTGAATGGGTGGATACAGCAGCATAGTTACAAAGGGTAAACCCGTAGCTAATAGGGCTAATAAAATGTAGGGGTGAAGCATTCCCACTGCTACCGCAATACCGCTACTGATTCCTAATCCGGCGGTGAATAGTCCCAACTTCTTACCGCCAAATTTAATCACCGGCTTAATCATAGGCTCAATCACAATCCCAATCCCAGCCGCAACCCAAGTCCCAATCACAGCCCCAATCCCAGCCCCAATCCCAGCCCCAATCACAGGCTCAATCACAATCCCAATCACAATCCCAATCCCAGCCGCAATCCAAGTCCCAATCCCAATCCCAATCCCAATCCCAGCCTCATTCCCAGCCACAATCCCAGCCACAATCCCAGCCACAATCGCACCCCCAATCCCAAACCCAATCCCAAACCCAATCGCACCCCCAATCCCAATCCCAATCCCAAACCCAATCGCACCCCCAATCCCAAACCCAATCCCAATCCCAATCCCAAACCCAATCCCAATCCCAGCCCCAGTCGCAATCCCAATCAGAGTCAGAATCGCAGCCCAAAACCCAGTCAGAATCTCAACCCAAAACCCAGCCCAAATGAGAGGAACAAATACATAACCTGCATAACCTAACCCAGCAAAACTTAACAACGAACCCACCAACTCCCGATAAGGAACCGATCGCCGTTCAATAGGTAAAGGCGCTGTTTTTACCCGCACAGTTAAACTGTGAACCTCCACATCAGCATTACTCCGTAACCACAACCGACGCTCATAGAACTTGTCCGCCATTAACTTGCTAGTATCTACCCAGATATCACAGTTAATCTCATTACCCTTAAACTCCCTCGGTGATACCACAATCCAACTGTGAGAGTCGGGAGTATGGGGCGGGTCTTGGGTATGGGGTGCAACTTCCCACTTACCCTCTAACAACGTCTCCGACATAGTGTTAACCACTTGTATCGGTTGTTTTAACCTTTCCCCGATGCGAGTAGCTCTAAACTCCAACACCAATGTACTCAACTTCACTTCTGGTACACGCACCACATCCAAGGGTGTCAACGCCTGTAAAGCCGTTTGAGCATCTGCAAACCGTTCTTTCAGCCGTGGTTTAACCATCAACTCCAACCACCCCAGAAACCGCACACTTAACCGGGGTAATAAATCACGGAAATGAATTACATAGGGGTCATCTTCATCTGTCAACTCTTGTATCTGCGTTGACTTTTTCCCTGTGAGTAAACAAATCAACGTAGCACCTAACCCATATAAATCAGAACCCTCCGTGGGTTTACGTAATTGCTCCGGGGGGATAAAACCCGGCGTACCTTGGAACACACTACTAGCAGCCACCTCTTGACTACCAATGCGACTCATGCCAAAGTCAATCAGATACACATTCAATTGGTCATCTACTAAGATATTTTCCGGTTTCACATCTCGATGAATTACCGGAGGTATGCGATTTTGTAAATATACTAATATTTCTAAAACTTTAACTGCTATGTGTTTAATTTCCTCCGGGTCAAAACTGCGCTGGACTGCTAAACTCTGGGCGTTTTTATACTCTTGAACTAAACAAAAGCCGTCATCTGTTGCAAATGCGCCCAAATATTCGGGAATACCGGGGTGTTTCAGTCCCCTTAATACTTGAATTTCCCGCTCATGTTCCTTATATGCTGACCAACTAGAACCAGTCTGAGCAAAACAGAACTGTTTAATTACTACCTGTTGACCTGTCTGTAACTGTGACGCTAACCAAGCAATTCTCCCCCCTTCCCGGTTGCGTCCCAATTCCCTGATTACTTCATAACCCCGTGGCGTAAAGTCTGGATAGTTCATTATTTAGTAGCAGCAAATAACTGTGATTAATGTAACACTTATAAACCATCTTTAAAAACCCTTTGCGAACCTTTGCGCCACCTTTGCGAACCTTTGCGTTAAAAAAACCAAAAACAGAATATCTACCCTTAGATAGATGACAATGGTTTTTGTGGGATGATTGAATAACCTAACAGCAGATTTTGGGATGAGGGGTAATAGCCATGAACTTACAAGAAACCCAATTACAAATTGCTCAATTGCAGCAACAAATGACCTTAACCCTAGATAATCCCCCATCAGTCAAGTTACAAGTAAAGAATATTAACTTTATCCAGAAACAACTACGAGCAATTAAAAAAGAGCTAAACTTAGCCATTAAAGAAATCAACCAACAAGCTAGCCAAGCACTCCCAGACAGTATGATCTCATTGGGACTAGATTTATTTGGTCAACGTAAGTTTGCTGGTCAAGTCCGACAAAGTACCAGGAGAGCCATTCAGTCAGAGAAAATCAACTTAAGACAACCTTATATGGAGGTGAAAGATTATATAGACCAAGTGTTATTAGAGGGGGATAAACTGAAATTACAAGCAGAACAATATTTACTGTAGTAGTCCCCTCCCCTTGACAAGGAGAGGGTTGGGGTCAGGTTGATTCACCATCCCCAAGTACCCGGACTACCCTTAAAAGGTCCGACAATATCATGGGTCACCCAACCACCGTAAAAATTACCTGGTTGTGGTTGTACTCTTTCCCCATCCACATAGCAAGCATCCATGAGATGGGCATAGAATGCTACATGATACTTAATAGAGGCAAAATTAGCTGTAGGGTGCGGATAGAACCAAGCCGCATTATGTACTTGTTTATCACCCACGCGGATAGTATAGTAACTAGCGATACCTTTCCACTCACAAAAACTAGATTTTGGCATCAGTATTAAGTATTCCATTTTGATATCCCCTGGCGGGATATAGTAAGTAGGTGGATGACTAGTTTCTAAAACCCGCTTGGCGCTGTGGGTGTCTACAATGACGACATCATTAAAAATGATTTGAATATGTTTGTTTGTGTCTTCTAGACGAGGGGGACGGGGGTAGTCCCAAACTGATTCTTGTCCGGGACCGGGGTTAATGGGTTGAGGAGACACCATGATTAATAAACATTAAAACCCCATTTTAAACAACGAACTACCCAAAAGCCAAGGATTCACACTTACACAGGGATAGTAAAGCACGCCGAAGCAGTCGAGAGTTTATTTTTTAACTGGCAAATCTGGAGTATGATTAACCATGGTTAAGTATTGATTGCGAGTTCCATCTAAACGGTAGTGATCGCAAATTTGGCAAAGTTTTAAAATATCTAGTTTACCGAAGGATTTTTGATGCTCAATTTTGTTGTCATTGCGCCACCGCCAAAAAGTTGTTCTATCAATGCGCCGATTTCTGTCAGGCCATCTTCGCTGGGATAAAAACTCGATTAATTCCCCCTCGTCAACGGAATAATTTTCTGGTAACTTCATGAATTTTGCTTTTAATTCCATGAGGGGTATAAGTGGATCTAGATTCGATAGTTTCATCCCAGCACGCTCTTAGGGTTTCATCTTAGTCCAATGATGTGGAAGGATTTATGCACCAAAGTATTCTATGGTTAAATTGCACTGTAACACGGTGAGTTGAATAGCTATGAACAACCTGAAGTGATTTAGTCAATATATATTTGTATTTTTCTTGACTGTCCTACCTCAAGTTTGCTATCTAAATAATAGAGATTTATATTATTTCTCTACAGAGAATAAACTGATTAATATGCAAGTGCAACCCATATGCAACAACTTGACTATTAAGTGTTGGTGAAGATGTGAATAATATGATTTGTAGAATTATTCAGACAATCTTATGATTATATCAAAATATCCGCGCGATCGCCTGTCTTGACCAACCGCAACAATTGGATCTATCTAGAAATGTATTCTTAAGTCAATCTCTGCATAATTCGCCCAGCTAGAATAGAGCGATCGCTTCATCTGAGTTAGGTATAAAAGGGCGGTATCGAGGACTACCCCGCAAGATTTATCATCATGCTGACTGTAGCTTTTGTAACGATTTATCTTAATCTAATTAATATTAATTTGACAGGAAAATTCACCAGTTAATTCTAGATAAAGTATCCGGAAAAACATAAAAAATAAATTTATTTGTCTAGAATATGATTTATATAAAAAATCTGTAAATTATTCCGGATAAATATTTCTATTCTTGAGGCCTGATGTAACAGGTGAATATTAATTAAATCTGGAAAATATTAGTTAATAAGGTTTAGTTACAAAGTCTTGTAGGCACATATTTTTAGTCAGGGGTTAGCGATGTGCGCAAGATTTGAGATATTTGCTATGGTTTTGCTGGTTTCAGATACTCTCAAAACTGAGAACCAATTGTAAATAAAAACAAGAAGTAAATCTAGTCTGAATTGTCGTTCCGGTTGAGGGTTTAAGTTAACTTATGAAACTGCGGTTATTTGAGCGAGAACACCTAAAGGTTAAAAGAAGACTGACCATAGCTGTGGTGAGCATATTAAGTGGAATTACTACTATATCTTGTAGTCAAGATAAAGATGTACTGATAACAGAAATAGGTCTTAGTCCTCCTAACAGCCGGACAGTGCAAACATCCTCAGCGGGCAATCTCTATGTTGAGGGTAAAAATAAACACCTCAGAGGTGATTTGCAAGGGGCGATCGCTATTTATGACCAAGTTATTGATCAAGACCCAGACTATGCTCAGGTCTATAAAAGCCGGGGACAGGCTTACTTTGACCTGGGAGACAAGCAAAGGGCGATCGCAGATTACAATCAGGCCATTAATCTGGCTCCTGACGATGGCGAAGCCTACAATTATCGGGGAAATGGCCTAGCGTCCCTAGGAGACTACCAACGGGCGATCGCAGACTATAACGAAGCCATTCGCGTCTCCCCCCGCTATGCCGAAGCCTATAATAATCGGGGAAATGCCCGCGCCGCTCAGGGGGACAATGCAGGGGCCATAGATGACTTCAACCAAGCCATTAGCCTAGATTCTCGCTCTGTCATGGCTTACAATAATCGAGGCAATGCTCGGGCAGCCCAGGGAGACAGACAAGGTGCCATTGGGGACTATAATCAAGCCATTCGCCTCAATTCTTCTTTTGCCCCCGCCTACAATAACCGTGGTAATGCCCGCGCTGCAGAGGGAGACAGAGAAGGGGCGCTGCAAGACCTACAACAAGCTGCCTCTATTTTTCAACAACAAAATAATAATCAATTATATCAACAAGTCATGAACAATATTCGCGAGATTAGGTAGCAATCATTGTGATTAATCCCCTCAATTGGGGATTCGAGACTAACTATACCCACAAGGGGATACAGTGGGGAAATGGCGCTCCCAAATTTATTTACTGAATAAAGATTCAAATTCCGCCTGTAAAGATTTGATCTCTGCCAGCCTAGCAACTAGTATATTTTCATTACCAGCATCTATTAAACGGACTTTCCAATAACGAATACTTTCCGCATTATTTAACCAAAACTTTACCACAGTCTCTCTGACCTGTTCAGTATTCCAACCCCATTTTATCGGTAATGGTTCTACAGATTCTAATAAGGCATCCAAAGTACATCTATGGGTGCTGAGATATTCTACACCGCCACTAATTGGTTTGTTTATGGTCTGTTGTTGATGTTTAAAAAACTCCCAAACAGGAGACACTCCTACAATATCAAAGGTGTATTTCATTCCATCTCTCCCCATATTTAATTAGTTGTGTAGAAAATCTTGACGCTGCTAATTAATTCTTGCATACAATCATCTACAGCCATCTAGAAAAAATATTTTCTTCGCCCATAATATGACAAGAATTACCTGGGAAAATTAGCACTCTAAAGCAGAGAGTGCTACTATGTTTTTGGTTCTTTATTGTATTATTAAATGAATTTGTGGATTATTTAAGAGGTAACCTGTATTTTTAATAATTTGTTAACAAATGCTGCGGGAGAGTTAGCGGCTTTAGCTGCTGCTGCTTTGTGGGCGATCGCCTCGGTGGTGTATGGCTTTGTGGGAAATCATATTCCGCCCCTGAGACTGAATTCACTCAAGGGGATAGTAGCGATCGCCCTGCTAATTTTCACCATCTTAGTAACTGGGGAATCCTTACCCACCTCCACCCCCACGCCGATTTTTTTACTGTGCTTGAGCGGAGTAATCGGTATTAGCTGGGGTGATACTGCTTTTATGGGGGCGCTCAATTATTTGGGCCCACGTCGTGTGTTACTTATCGGTACCCTGTCCCCTCCCATCACGGCTATCCTGTCTATGATTTGGCTGGGTGAAAGTTTAAATATTAGAGCTTGGTGTGGAATTATAATTACTATTTTAGGGTGCGATTCGTTCTTCCTAAATGAGCATTTATGCTCAGGGACGGAAGGTAAGACTGGGTAAAACCAGACTCTTATAACTGTGTGTTCATGTGGGTGAGAATCCCACCCCCTAGGTGCAAGGGTGACAGCATCCTCCTTACGGTAGCGACTAGCCATCAATCCGTAAAGCAGGAGGAAAAGGCGTTCTTACTGGGAGCCTAACCTGGTACACGTCAAGCAAAGTACCCATGAGTAAAACGAAAGTTGAAGATGTATTTGAAGCGCCGTTAAGTAAAACCAGCCAAATCAGGCTGATAGGCTGGAACCAAAAAGGTAAAGGATAAGGAAACGGCTAATTCTAAATAGACCGTTATGCACTTCCGATAAACCCGGCGTATAGCATCACTCTAAAGGTACACAGAATGGACACATGGAACGAAGTAACCCCTTGTTAGCTCTTTTAGAAGGTCGAGTCTAGAAGTAGGTGCTAACCGGATGCTGCAAGTGGGAAAGATTGAGTCAAAAGCGAACGCTTAGGGTAATGCCTAAGATATGCTGACAGATTCACGGTGATATGGATGATAAAGTCTCAAGTAGGAATTATGTCTAAAACGAGTGTAAAGACTACGGTAGAATGGAACATGATTAACTGGAAACAGTTAGAACGTCGTGTTTACAAAATCCAAAAACGAATTTATCAAGCCTCAGCCCGTGGTGATGTCAAGGTTGTTCGTGGACTCCAAAAGGTGCTGATGAAGTCCTGGTCTGCCAAAGTTTTGGCAACACGTAGGGTAACTCAAGATAACCAAGGAAAGAAAACTGCCGGAGTTGACGGGGTGAAATCTTTATCACCTAATGAAAGACTAGAATTGGTAGAAGAGTTAAAACTAGGGTCTAAACCCAAACCAACCAGAAGAGTTTGGATAGACAAACCCGGAAAGGATGAGAAAAGACCACTAGGAATACCTACAATGTATGATAGGGCATTACAGGCGCTTGTCAAACTGGCATTAGAGCCAGAATGGGAAGCTAAGTTTGAACCCAACTCATATGGATTTAGACCAGGACGCTCATGTCATGATGCTATACAAGCAATATTCAAGTCCATCAGATACAAACCCAAATTTGTATTAGATGCTGATATTGCTAAGTGTTTTGACAAGATTAACCATCAAGCATTGTTAAAGAAACTGAACACCTACCCTAAACTACGCCGACAAATTAAGGCATGGTTGAAAGCAGGTGTGGTTGATAGCAAAGTCCTATATCCCACAGAAGAAGGTACACCACAAGGTGGTGTCATATCCCCTATCTTGGCAAATATAGCCTTACACGGTATGGAGGAAATTCTCAAAGAATATGTCTCAAATATACCAGGTAAAGGTTCTAGAGAGAAAAAGGCTAAAGCAATATCAATCATTAGATATGCGGATGATTTTGTCATATTGCATGAAAATCTAACAGTTATTGAACAATGCAGGGAAATCTTAGTTAAATGGCTGAATGAAATGGGATTGGAATTAAAGCCTAGCAAGACCAGATTGGATCATACCTTGTATGAACATCAATCAGAAAAACCTGGATTTGATTTTCTGGGATTCAACGTAAGGCAATCCCTGGTTGGTAAATACAACTCAGGGTTGAATACTAACAAAGAAATACTAGGCTTTAAAACTATTATCACCCCATCTAAGAAAGCGGCTAAGAATCACTATGAACAGGTTTCTAACACCATAAAGAAAAACTTACCAACACCACAATCGGGATTGATAAGTAAATTAAACCCCATCATAAGGGGATGGTGCAATTACTACTCATCAGTAGTAAGTAAAGAAATCTTCTCTAAGATTTTTAGTCAGGTTTATCAACGACTATACAGATGGGCAAAGCGCCGACACCCCAATAAATCTGATAAATGGATAGCCAAGAAATACTGGCATACAATCGGAGGCAATAACTGGGAGTTTGCAGTTAAGACGGATGATAAATTCATCAAACTGTACAAACACCCAGATACTCCTATAGTACGTCATGTCAAGGTTAAAGGCAATGCCTCGCCATTTGATGGTGATTGGGTGTATTGGAGTTCAAGAATGACAAACCATCCTGAAGCTAACAAAAGAGTATCGACTCTACTTAAAAAGCAAAAGGGTAAATGTCCAGAATGTGGACATTACTTTAGGGACGGTGATGTAATGGAAGTAGACCATATCTTACCCCTTTCCAAAGGTGGAAAAGATGAATCCAAAAATCTACAACTATTACACAGACATTGCCACGACAAGAAGACAGCCAGTGATGGAAGTCTTGTAGGTACTCATGACAAGAACCATATCATTGAGGAGCCGTATGAAGCGAAAGTTTCACGTACGGTTTTGTAGACGAGTCGGTTGGGTGACTGACCGGCTTAGTTTAATAGTTGCTTGGGTAATCACAGAACCGCTTCCCAGTAGCAACAATCATCCCCCCACCCATCTATGGCGGGGGATCGGTTTGGGCTTATTAGCCGCCATCACCAATGCCATAGCTACAGTTATCGCTCGCGTAGCCTTTACTACTGGTAGTATATCATCTTTGTGGGCGGCTTTATTCCGCTTAAGTGCAGCCCAATTGATTCTCTTTGGCTGGCTGTGGTTCCCCAAAGGCCAGGCGCAAGCCTTACCCCATACCTCCTCTAAACCATCCTGGCGGGTCATTTTCGCCGCGTGCTTTGGGGCTTTTTGTGGTACTTATTTAGGTATTTGGCTACAACAAACAGCGATTAAATTCACAGCTGCGGGAATTGCTTCCACCTTATTACAGACCAGTCCCCTATTTGTTATCCCTATTGCTATATGCATTGGAGAAAAAGTGAGTTGGCGAGGGATGGCGGGGGTGATGATTGCCATCATTGGCATTGGATTGTTATTTTTTGACTAGCAGACCACCTTGGGACGGTGTGTACCGTTCTAAATCATCTTTTTGGTCGTAGCTTTGTACAGACGTTCCGCCAGAAGGTCTACAATAATTTAATGAATTTATAGTCATTTATGTACATTTGTAGTATAATATAACTATGAATGTACAATCATTAAATGAATGAAACTATCTGATTATGCAAAAAAGGTAGGGATAAGTTATAGAACTGCGTGGCGTTGGTACAAATCCGGCGTAATCACAGGTTATCAACAACCTACAGGAACCATAATTATTAATCTACCTGAAACCAACCAAAACCCTAACAAAGTTGTAGCTATCTACTGCCGTGTTTCTGATAATGGTTCAAAAGACAACTTAGAAAGACAAGCTGAAAGGTTAACCCAATATGCTACAGCTAGGGGGTACACAATATATAAAGTTGTTAAAGAAATCGGCAGTGGGTTAAATGACAACCGCAAACAGTTGTCAAAGCTTCTAAAAGACGATAAGTATAATATTCTTCTGGCCGAACACCCTGATAGAGTAGCAAGCTTTGGTTTGAACTATTTAAAGATTCTTCTTAATAAACTATGTAAAGAGTTGGAAATTGTTAATCAAGCTACGGAAGGTAGAGATGAACTAATGCAAGATTTAGTATCGATAATATACTCGTTTAGTGCAAGGATGTATGGGTTAAGAAGAGCAAAGACAAAAACAGAACGTATCACCCAGGAGTTACAAAATGAATCTGATTGAGCGTCATGTTATTAAACCAAGTCACCCAGCATACAAAGAAATAGATGAACTTTGCTTTAAATCGAAGAACCTATATAATGCTGTTAACTTCATAGTTAGACAGGAATACATTCATAACAACAAGCATATTAATTATGCGGGAGCCTATCACCTAATCAAAGAATCTGTTGATTATAAAGCTCTACCAGCAAAGGTAAGTTGTCAAATCATTAAATTA
>NZ_JANQDG010000149.1:0-26874 GCF_029891665.1 Anabaenopsis sp. FSS-46
ACCCATCGGACTTTATTAAATAGTGACCAGGTACAGCGAATTTATCTAGATGAGTTAGGATCTCCCAATACCCTGTCAATAGGTATTAATTTAATGCAGTTGGCGATCGCCTCAGAGGAGAGAATGGCCACACAAGCAAAACAATTACTAGAGAGGGAAGAATTAGAGATAAGCCAGACACTAGCGAAAACTGAAATCATAGATATTATTACCACAATTGCTGTTTACAAGTTTTCTGCATTGAGTAGAGAGGAAGTGGAAGCGATGCTAGGACTGACATTAGAACAAACCAGAGTTTACCAAGAAGCTAAAGCAGAAGGTCGCGAACAAAGGGAAGCTGAAATACTCAAAGTTACAGTTCCCCTACTATTAAAGACAGGTATGAGTGTAGAACAGATTGCCCAAGAACTCAATGTTAAAGTAGAAGCTGTCCGTCTTGCTGTAGACGATAATACCGGTAATACCTAAAGCCCCTATATTTGACTTTCTTTGTCAAACCTCAGCAATAACAATTCTCCCCAGCCTAAAAGGGCGGGGATTATTATAATAGGAGATTTAATTTCATACTTCAAGAGATATGGCAGAATGAAAAAAATCAATATTTGCTGTTGGGCGATCGCTCTGGGTGTTCTCTTTTCCTTCCCGTCTGTGCTGGAAACCAATTGATATTTAAATCTTACAAGTCTCCATACGGTCAAAAAGAACACCTCTCGTCAATCCCCAACGAAAGCCTCCTGCTGACCTATCAGATGGAAGATGTCCTGGTGGCGCTATTTTATCAAAAGTAAGCTCACTGTAACTTTTCCATTTTTCTTCTTTCCTCCATGCTATTTTGTCTCCAAAAGCTTCTGTAATGTTTCTGTTGAAATTTCTTGTTCCCCCCAAACACTGGTAATAAATCCTGTAATAACTTGCGGATTTTCGCCTCATTGAATATACCCTGGTTGGCTAATTCTGTAAGTAAATTTTCCCCTTCTATAAACTGCTGTACTAAATACAAGCGGTTATCCTCCGCGAAGTATGCTAGTAAAGCTGGTATTTGAGGATGTTCACCAAGCTGTTGTAATTGCTGCGCTTCTTGTAAAAATAATGCTGTGGCTTTTTGTAAACCTGCTGTACCTTGGGTTTGGGGCGCAAGTTGTTTAATAACGCACTCTGAGTTTAATTTGTCAATATCTACCGCTAAATAAGTTTTGGCAAATCCTCCTCCACCTAAAGGTTTAAGTGGTTGATAGCGGTTTCTCAATACTACCAAGGGAATCCCGCAGCTAGGGCAAAATTTCGTATCTTCAGTAACTGAGGGGTTATCACATTCGGGATTAAGACAACATATCTGGGTCATAGTTAGGTATTGTTAGATACGTTTATTATTCTGTACCTCACAGTATAGAACCATTAGTAAGTTAATTTCATACTTGAGAGAGACAAAAATCACTATTGAATGTCAGGCGATCGCTCTGGCTATTGTCAGAAAAATTGGATATATTTGACAAATACACCAGTGTCACATTTTTTATCGTCTCAAAAACATAAGTAATTTAAAATCATTGATTGTGGCGGGAGTACCCCAGAATCTGAGGTGAATCAGGGTAAATTTATTTACTGGCAATATTAGTTGATTAAAGATGATGGTGAGTTTGTTTCCCAAAGGTAATAGCAGATCTGGCTCACGTCAGTTCCTAGTTGTGATCTTTCTTGTGGGTGTGATTTTACCTACACAAAGGGGTCTAACACAGGAAATCTCCCCTACACCTGTGATATCCCAGCCATCTCAACCCGAACAAACCCCTACAACTGGGCTGTTTTTCGCCGATATAGTCGTTAGGGGAAAACCCGTGTTTCAAGTGGGTAGCTTAGGAGAACTCAGCGCTACTCAACGCGCGGAGATTATCAACCGCCGCATTGCTAGTATTTTAGTACGCAGCCAAACTGATAGCCAAGTTTCCCTAGTACCAGATCCCCAACGTGGTATTGCTACATTACAGCTGAATAACCGGGTTGTCATGACTGTAACTCGACAGGATGCTGAAGATTTTAACCTAGATGTGGAAACATTAGGGCAATGGTGGGCAAAGCAGTTAAATCAGGCTTTTGAGCAACCCCCACTAGTAATTGATGTTGGACAAAGACTATTCTCTACTCTAAGGAAGTTTCAGCAAGAGACTATCGACAATTTACCCTCTTTTTTAGGAATGCTATTAGTAGTCATTACTACCGGGTTAATAGCAGCTAGTATGCGCCACGTCACCCTTACCGGGGCGCAACATTGGGAGGTAGACCGCAATTCTAAAATCTTGGTTAGTCGTTTGGTCTATGGCTTAGTTTGGGTCATAGGCGCAATTGTCGCTTTGGGAGTTTTGGGATTAGACTTCGCCACCTTACTAGGAACTTTAGGATTAACCAGTGTAGCTATAGGTTTTAGTCTCAAGGATATATTGAGTAATTATTTTTCCGGTGTTGTATTGCTGGTATCTCGTCCCTTTCGTTTAGGAGATCAGATAGTTATTCGCGACTTTGAAGGGACTGTTACCCAAATTCAACTACGAGCTACAACTGTAAAAACTTATGACGGCCGTGTGGTTTACATTCCCAATCAAGAAGTGTTTAGTGCCATTATTATTAATAATACTGCCTCAAATATTCGCCGTAATTCTATTACCTTTGGTATAGACTATAAAGCAGATATTACTAAGGCTAAACAAGTTATTAATGATGCCGTTTTGTCAGTTCCTGAAATTGAAAAAGAACCCAAGCCAGATATTTTAGTCCGTCAATTAGCTCCTAGTACAGTCAATATCGAGGTGCGCTGCTGGGTCAATTCTCGGCGGCTACCATTTTTAGAAGCTACTTCTTTAATGGCTCAAGCAATTAAAGAAGCCTTAGAAGAGGCTGAAATTAATATGCCTACAGATATTTACACGTTAAAATTTAATGATATGTTAACTATTTCCCAGCAAAAACCATAGAAACCAATTACCATTACCTGCAAGGTTCTGTATATTCCTATTGATTCGACTTGATTTAACATTGATTGATTATGGTAACTTTGAGGAAAATTCGCCGATTACTGCGAGAAATTGCCGCTGAGTGGCAAGCTAACGAAGTCTCTCTGTTAGCTTCATCACTAGCATATTATGCAGTATTTTCTCTAGCACCACTTTTAGGACTAGTGATTATGATTGTCGGTGCAATTTTTGGGGAAGCTGTGGTTCAAGAAGAGGTAGTTAATCGATTGAGAGAACTTTTTGGTCAGCAGGGCGCAGAATTAATCTCTACTGCTATTGCTAATCTGAAAGTGGATTATAGACAACTAACTTTTACCGTCTTTTTTAATCTCGTTTTTTTACTCTTTGGAGCTACTGGCGTATTTACACAAATTCAGACAGCACTAGATAGAATTTGGGAAGTTAAGCCAGCACCAAGACGTAAGATTTTTCACCTGTTGCGCAAACGGTTATTATGTTTTTTAATGGTGCTAGTAATTGCCTTGCTTTTAATATTATTTTTTATAGCCAATGCAATTTTGACAAGTTTGGTCACATTTTTTAATCAATTATTTCCCGGTTTGGGTTATATATCCCAATTCATTAGTTTATTGATTACTTTTGGAGGTACTACATTAATATTTACAATGATGTATAGTATACTCCCAGATGCCGATATTGCCTGGCGTGATACTATTGTTGGTGCTTTAATCACTGCACTGCTGTTTTTAGTAGGACAGTATTTATTTGGACTGTTTCTTGGCCGCACTGATTTTGGTTCTGCTTATGGGGTGGCTGGTTCTTTTGTAATTGTGATTACTTGGATTTTTTATGCTGCTCACATTTTGTTTTTAGGGGCGGAATTTACCAAGGTTTACGCCAAACAGCGAGGATCTGCCATTGTTCCTTCTGAATATGCTGTGAAAATATCACCACAACAACACGATAACCGGTGATTTAACCCGCAAACTCTTCTCTATAGGTAGATGTGATTATCTACAATTATTTAACACAATTATCAAAATTATTCTTATATAATAATTTGTAAATATGAATGATTTTAGTATCCGAAGGTTTTGGGAAAACCTCAGTAATAGCAAGTTGATTCGCTATCTATTATTATTGCTTCTTGGTTGGGCAATTGCGCAGGTTTTAGCTTATTTTTCTACGGTGATTGTCATTTTTATCTTCGCTGGAATTTTAGCATTTTTGCTGAATTATCCTGTGAAGTGGTCTGAGCGGTTTCTACCACATGGTATCGCAGTTATTGTGGTTTTTTTACTCAGTCTATTTATTTTGGGTGGTTTGATAGCAACTCTGGGTTTTTCTGTCTTATCTCAATTTCAAGAATTACTTGAACAAGCACCTCAATTCATTGAGTATGCTATTTCTCTATTAGATAGATTACAAAATATCCTCATTAGATTTAATTTTCAGGTGAATTTTGAATTACTAGAAGAGGAGTTACGCAATCAGATTTTATCAGGTATTGGTACAGGGTGGGCAACTTTTCAATGGCTATTAACTAACTTAGTTGATTTAATTTTGGTTGTAGTTGTTGCTTTTTTTATGTTGTTAGATGGTGAAAGGGTTTGGAATTTTATCATGAAAATATTCCCGCAAAATATTGGTCATCACCTGACTACTGCTATCCAGCAAAATTTCTTAGGATTTTTTTGGGGGCGTTTGTTGCTATCTTTATTTTTCGGTGTTTCCGCATTTTTAGTATTTATTTTCCTCCAACTACCTTATGCCCTATTTTTAGCGGCGATCGCCGGAGTGTTTGATTTAATTCCGGGAATTGGCGCTACAATTGGTATTACCCTAGTTGCTCTGATTATTTTACCTCAAGGCATTTGGTTGAGTCTACAAGTATTAATCGCTTGTGTTGTCCTACAGCAAATAGAAGAAAATTTACTTATGCCGCGCATTATGCAAGGCTCAATCAATATGAATCCAGTTTTCATGTTCTTTGCTCTTTTAGTAGGAGCCACAGTAGCAGGTTTAGTAGGAATTTTTCTGTCAATTCCTATCGCTGGAGTATTAATTAGTATGTTTAATATTGAAGAAATGCAGGGAGGAAGTTAATGAAGTTTTATTAAGTTTGTTGGTCTTAATGTATTCTAGTTGATATGTAAAACCTATCAGTAGATATTTAATGGCAGAATCCTGTATGATAAAAACGAAAAACATATACAGCACATTTGATCTGAGTAGGTACAAAAACAGGCAAGATGCCCACCCCACAAAAGTTTTATCATTAAATCTGTACTTGACATCCTGCAATGTGCTGTAAATAATATAACATAATATTAATGAATTCTCCTAACCAAAACCCAGAATACACCCAGTCACGCAAAGCAGATCATATCCGCATCTGTTTAGAAGAAGATGTTCAATTCCACCACGTAACCAGTGGACTAGAAAGTTATAAATTTCATCACTGCTGCTTACCAGAAATCAACCGCGATGATATTGATATCAGTACAACCTTCCTGGGTAAGCGCCTAGGAGCACCTCTGTTAATCTCCTCTATGACTGGAGGAACACAACAAGCTGCAATGATTAACCAACGTCTGGCAAAAGTAGCGCAACAGTATAAAATTGCTATGGGTGTTGGTTCCCAGCGGGTAGCGGTGGAAAAACCCCAAGTGGCTGATACCTTCGCCATCCGCAAGTACGCGCCCGATGTGTTGTTATTTGCTAACTTGGGGGCGGTACAACTGAATTATCACTATGGTTTAGATGAATGTCTTCGGATTATTGATATATTGGAAGCTGATGCCCTAATTTTACACATTAATCCACTGCAAGAGTGTATTCAGCCCAATGGTGATACTAATTTTCGGGGGTTACTTGACAAAATCCGCTTTATATGCAGTAACATAGCTGTGCCAGTGATTGCTAAGGAAGTGGGCAATGGCATTTCTGCGGTCATGGCCGAGAAACTCTTAGGGGCTGGAGTGGCGGCTATTGATGTGGCTGGTGCGGGTGGTACTTCTTGGGCGAAGGTGGAAAGTGAGCGGGCGGAAAATGCTTTGCAAAAGCGTTTAGGTAGGACATTTGCTGACTGGGGTTTACCCACAGCAGAGTGTATTACCAGTATCCGCGCCATTTCTTCAGATGTGCCGTTAATTGCTTCCGGGGGGTTACGTGATGGGCTAGATGTGGCGAAGGCGATCGCTCTAGGAGCAGATATAGCCGGTTTGGCTATGCCTTTCCTGCAAGCGGCGGTGGTATCGGAAGCGGCATTGTATGATTTAGTTCAAGTGTTAATTGCGGAAATAAATACAGTACTATTTTGTACTGGCAACTCTACATTAAATGACTTATATAAATCAGGAAGTTTACGTAAAAAAAATATCAACTAAATAACTCAAATGCGTAATTTTTTCAAACAAACCTTTGCCAGTTTACTGGGTACTGTCTTGGGGCTGATGATTTTTTTCGGTGTCAGCACAACAGGAATATTACTACTGCTATTTGCAGTTACCTCCTCTAGAGATACTACTCCACAAGTTAAAGATAACTCCGTTGTGGTTTTCGACCTATCCATGAATATCACTGATAGCTCCCCGAGTTCGGGCGAATTGCTACAACAAGCATTATCGGGTGCAGAAGTACAAAGAATGAGCCTGCGTAGTGTTCTGGATACCCTGGAAAAAGCCAGGCTGGATCCGCGCATAGTCGGTATTTATTTAGATGCAAGTCGTACCAGCATCATTAATCAAACAGGCTTTGCTACCCTGCGGGAAATCCGTCAGGCCCTGGAGAAGTTCCGCCAATCTGGGAAAAAGATCGTCACCTATGGTGTGGGTTTGAGTGAAAAGGAATATTACCTAACTTCAGTGGCGGATGAAATCATACTTAATCCTCTGGGATTCATGCCAGTCAAGGGTTTGAGCAGTGAACCATTATTTCTATCCGGGGCTTTAGAAAGGTTTGGGATCGGTGTTCAGGTAGTGCGGGAGGGGAAATTTAAAGGAGCAATCGAACCATTGATTCTCAAGCAATTGAGTCCAGAAAACCGCGCACAAATCCAAAAATTGTTGGATGATGTTTGGCAAGATTGGCGGACTACAGTCGGTTCTAGTCGCCAAATTACTCCTCAACAGTTGCAAGCGATCGCAGATACTCAGGTGTTACTCACAGCTAGTGAAGCTAAAGCTAATGGTTTAATAGATCAGGTCGCATACCTGGATGAGGTGGTCGCCAACCTGAAGACAATCACATCCAGCAATGAAACAGATAGCACATTCCGACAAATTAACCTCAGAAACTACGCTCAAGTTTCCGGCAAAAATCTAGGTGTAGAACGCAACTCACCCAATAAAATTGCTGTGGTTTATGCAGAAGGCGAAATTGTCGATGGTAAAGGCGAAGATGGGCAAATAGGAGGCGATCGCTTTGCCAGAATTTTGAATCAAATACGTCAAGATAATGATGTCAAAGCCGTGGTGTTGCGAATTAATAGTCCTGGAGGGAGCGCCATAGCATCCGAGGTGATGCACAGGGAAGTACAATTGACCCGCCAGGTAAAACCTGTTGTAGTCTCCATGGGTAATGTGGCCGCCTCCGGTGGTTACTGGATTGCTAGCGATTCCAGCCGGATTTTTGCCGAATCAAATACAATTACAGGCTCTATAGGCGTGTTTGGCGTGCTATTGAATGGGCAAAAACTGGCTAATAATAATGGGATAACCTGGGACACAGTGAAAACTGCAAGTTATGCCGATATTCAAACAGCGACGCGCCCCAAGTCACCCCAGGAGTTAGAAATTTTTCAGCGCAGTGTTAACAGGATTTATAATCTATTCCTGGATAAAGTCGTTCAAGGTCGGAATTTACCAGCCGCAAAAGTTGCAGAAATTGCCCAGGGAAGAGTTTGGTCAGGAATAGCAGCCCAAGAAATCGGCTTAGTAGATGAAATAGGTGGTTTAAATGCTGCTATTGAATATGCTGCCCAGGAAGCTAAACTAGATAACAATTGGCAATTACAAGAATATCCTAAAGCAAGTACCTTGGAAGAACGCTTTCTTGGCAGAGCAGTTGAAGAAATCAGCACTATTTTACACATGGTGGGAGTATCAGTTCAGCCATCTCATCCCCTGATAGCGGAATTGCAAAAACTTGAACAGGAATTGGTGATTCTCCAAAAAATGAATGACCCTCAGGGAATTTACGCTCGTTTACCCTTTAATTTTCGGCTTGAATAGGTTTTTCTATGCGTGTTGTCCTCCAGAGAGTTAAATCATCCCAAGTCACCGTTAACGGTAAAATCATTGGCAAAATTGGACGGGGACTCAATTTACTTGTGGGAATTGCTCACAGGGATACCGAAGCTGAACTCGACTGGATGGTGCGTAAGTGTTTAGAATTACGAGTATTTCCTAATACAGAAGATAGCAAGAAATGGCAGAAATCTGTGCAAGAGATTGGCGGTGAGTTGCTGGTAGTCAGTCAATTTACTCTTTATGCTGACTGTCGTCAAGGTCGCCGCCCCTCTTTTGACCAATCGGCTCATACCCAATTAGCTCAAGAATTATATGACCGCTTTGTCAGCAAGTTACAGGGTAGTGGTCTGACAGTGGCTACCGGTGAATTTGGTGCCATCATGGAAGTGACTATCGAAAATGACGGACCTGTTACCCTGTTGCTAGAGAAAGAACCTTTGTAGCCACTCAGTCGGGAAAAATTAAATTTATATAAAGATTTGTAAGAAGTTTGTTAATTCCCAGATGTTTGCGATAGGTTATATAAGGGTCAATTGTAAGTAATAAATTTTTTCCCGCCTCAAGAGGCGAAAATTATCAAAAGCCCCCAATTTAGCTCATATTTGAATAGACACACAAACTGTGGTGACTATAAAACTAAAAAAGTTAACAGATTCCATTAATCTTTCTATGTTATTTATCGGGTGCATAGGTTGTTCGTATGGCATCTAAGATGAAGTAACGGCAGAATTTTCAGTTATTTAGTGGTGATTACCGTATAAAACCGAATTTTCTGGCTGACTAGTAGGGTTTGTTATGGTATAGTAAAGAAGTTAAGACTAGCTTTACCAACTACAATACTCCACGCATCGATGACAATTGCAAAACGGAAAGCAGTTTTGATTAAGTATTTATCAAACAAAATCACAAATTGAATCGAGGCTATGACTCAGCAAGTGATTCACCCAATGGTGAAATTGCAACGTAAAGTGCAATCACTCATCGAATCTAATATTATCAAACCAACTGATAGCATTTGGAAAATTGCATTGCTCTACGGCGATGACTGGCAGCACTGGAAACGGGAACTGCAAGACTTTGGCTTTAGTATGCAAGATCCAATTGGCGAACTGCTAGCAGTGGAAGCTTGGGACGAGGAATAGATCCTAGATCCGGGGAGTATTTCTCTGACTGCTCCCCACTCCCTAAACTTGGCAAGCAGCTAATGCTTCAGCCAGTTCTCTAGCACTTTGGTATCGGTCTTGTGGTATGTACTGCGTGACCCGTTCAATAATTTCTCTGAGTTGAGGACTAATTGTGGGAATTTTTTCCACATCAAATTGCGAACCTTGTCCTCGGTAACGATAAAACTTAAAAGGATTTTCGCCGGTGAGGAGAAAAATTAAAGTAGGACCAATGGCATACAAGTCAGATTGAGTTAAGGGTTGTCCTCGCTCTTGTTCCGGGGCGCAGTAACCCTCAGCACCAATCCGGGTTCCTTGTCTAGTCCCAATCTCCTTGACAGCACCAAAATCTAACACCACGACATGATTATTGGAACTTCGCACCATCAGGTTAGCAGGTTTGATATCACGATGTATTAGTGGTGGATTTTGGCTATGGAGATAATCTAAGATGTTGCAGGTTTGAATCATCCAGACAATCGCCTGATTCGATGATACCAGACCTCTCCCATACACTCTTTTTTCTAAATCTTCGCCATGAACTAACTCCATGGCCAAGTACTTTTTACCCCCAACCACAAAAAAGTCGTAATATTTGGGAATTCCTGAATTATCCAGGCATTTGAGAGTATGGGCTTCCCGTTCAAATAATTCTTGGGCTTTGGCAATTTTAGCCATGTCGGCGTTCATTTCCTTTAAAACCAACAATTGTGGTTTTCCTAAAGTCAGACCCCCTGCATCCCAAGCTAGATAAGTAGTACCCATACCTCCCTGTCCCAGAGTTCGCAAAACCTGATATTGACGAATTTTCTGCTTGACTGAAATAGGTTGACCGCAATGAACACAAAAGAGATTACCAGGCGAATTACCTTCGTGGTTGCAAGTCGAGGCTAAAGCCTCAGCTTCACCACCCGCAACATATCCGAGCAAAGCACCTGGAACTTGCTGACATTGGAATTGTAATATTGGCCCCCCCTGTGCCAGTTGTAATACAGAATTATCCGCCAAAGGGCACTGAAGTACAAGGATACCATCCACAAAAGTGCCATTAGTACCTTGACTAATTACCTGCCAAGAACAGAGATGATTATTTTGGGATAACTTAACCTCTCTGAGTTCTAAATGGTGCCGCGAAACCAGAATATCAGATAAAACCACATCATTATCCCCCGCTCTTCCAATGCGAATTACTGAGGGATTTTCAAAATACCACTGCTGAAGTGGCGTTTTCTGTTGGGGTTCTAACAAAGTCAGAATAACCACAATACAACAACCTGCATCAATTTAAACAATTAGCCAACAATTAGCCACTGGGAATTAATCTACCATTCCTAAATAATTTTAACCGCTCATATTTAGATGCACTTTCGCCCGGATAAGTATGACTGTAATATTGTCATGACCATTGTATTGGTTTGCTAAATCAATTAATTCTGTGACTCCTTGTTCTAGATTAGAGTCAGAATGCAACAGGGCAATTAAGTTATTCTGCCCATAAATTTCTAGGACATCATTATCTGACACACCATCAGACACCAGCAGCAACAGGCTATCTTCCGTAATCGTGAAAAACTTGACATCGGGAATAATGGCATTTTGATCTCGCGGTCCCAAGGCCTGAGTTAGCTGGTACGCGTCCGGGCGGCTATAGGCTATACTGGCATCCACCCCTCTAGAAATCTCTCCTTGACCTACTTCATGATCTACAGTCATTTGTTCTAAATCTTTGTTAGGCCTGAGCCGATAAAGGCGACTATCTCCTACATGGGCCACTGCTGCTTGAGTACCTTGAATTAACAGCATAACTAAGGTAGTACCCATGCGCTTGACCCCGGAACGCAGTTGTTGTTGATTTAACTCATAAACTGCTTGATTAGCTACGTATACAGCTTCACGAATCTGGTCTTCTGTGGGTATTTGGTTAGTAGTCCAATGTTGATCAAAGTATTCCTTGAGTGTGTTAACTGCTAACTCACTGGCTACCTCACCCCCCGCATGGCCACCCATCCCATCACAGAGGATATATAAACCACGGAATTCAAGAATTTGTTGGTTTGGCAATTCCAACTCACTGATTTTGGTTTGAATGCCAAAGTAATCCTCATTGTAGTTACGTTTCTTACCTACATCAGTACCTGCTGCATTTTCTAAACTACTCAATTCCATTGAGGGTAGAACATTTGGCAAATCATGGGATTGTAAAATAGTCGGTGCTGCGGCATTTTCTTTTATCGGATCAGCTATTCTGCTGATGGGTGTTTCTAGTTCCGCGATAATTTCCTGTAAATGCGATCGCAAATGCTCAACTGTCTCAATTTTACCTAGTTCTAAATCTTCTAAAATCCTCACTATAGAACCAAAGTAAGTCCTCTGGGACTGTCTAAAGATTGCCTGCCAAACTTCCCCCAAAGCTTGGATAGTTAAAGGATGCTCTAGGATGGTGAATGTTTCTACTTTTCCCTGATCTAAGAATACTATATTTGGCAGTTCCTTGAGGGATTCTACATACAACCTTTCCAGACCTAGTTTTTTGTCTGCATTTAAGCGCAGATTGTCTAATTTCAATAAACTTTGACGACAACTCACCGTTTCTAATACCCCCCAGAGTCGGCTCATCTGATCTAGGTAATGTAAAATCTCTAAAGTAGATGTGGTTTCAGCTTTCCAGATGTCGAGTAAACACTGCCAATGGGAACGGTCTTCGATGAGTAACACCTGCATATTATCTTGTTCCCAGACATCATGAATAGCTGGTATACCTAGGTGACCTTGAGATTGCAAGACAATATAAGCTTGAGCCAGGGGAGAAACTCCAGTAATTTCTACTGATGGCATAACCAATCCCTGTCTCTGACTAGCTAGTATGGCCTCAATGGGAGATATTTGATATGGCTGACAGTCCAAGACTTTCACCCACATTTCGGACTCATTCACCGTTGATAGTGGTTCTAAAAGTTGATAGCGCTGTTTTTTGTCTAAATAAGAACCTAATGTCAGATGTGACCCTGATATACAAGCAGCTGGGGATGTTTCTTGCTCATTTTCTGCCTTTTCCTCGCGAATCAATTCCCCATCTTCATTCCCCCTCTTGGTGACACTGATAATTGCCTGCCAAACCTTGCCGCATTGCGCACCACAGTGATCACAAAGTCGTGCATTCACAGGTACTTCAGTACTACACTCAGGACAAACCCTGTGAGTTAGCGATGCACCACAACTTTGACAGAATTTGTTACCATTAGGGTTTTGAAATGTACACTGAGGGCAAATGAGCATAATGAAAGTTCCTTCATTTCCGTTCCCACCAGAGCAATTACTACCAAAAGAAAATTATTTGGCGTGACACTTCCGTAATTATATCAGATATTGGGAGCTAGGCTGGTGATTTTTAGGCAAATTATGCCAAAACTTGAGTTCTGATGGCATCAGGTCGCGCCATTCACCCAACTGTAGACCATCCAGACTCAGATGGGCTATGCTCACCCTCACCAATCGCAAAGTAGGAAATCCCACCGCCGCAGTCATTCGCCGCACTTGACGATTCTTTCCCTCCGTCAATGTCATTTCTAACCAAGCCGTGGGGATATTTTGGCGAAATCTAATTGGCGGGTGGCGTTCTGGTAAATGGGGCGCTTCTAACAACAGTCGTACTTGCGCCGGTTGAGTGCAGTAATTTTGAATATTTACACCCGTTTCTAACTTGTTGATCGCATCTACATCAGGAACGCGCTCCACCTGCACCCAGTAAGTGCGTTCATGTCCATAGCGAGGATGAGCGAGACGATGTTGTAACTGTCCATCATTGGTTAGTAATAATAAACCTTCACTGTCCCAGTCCAAACGTCCCACAGGGTATATATCGGGAACCGGTATATATTCCTTCAATGTACGGTGTTTCGGTGTTTCCTGAGTGAACTGGCTGAGAACACCATAAGGTTTGTAAAAAATAATATATCTGTAATGGTTAGCCATAAATGCTTAGATCATATTGGGACTGATCGCCTACAGTATAACCATACTCTTTCTTCTTACTGCCTTGACCTCCTTCCCCTAGCTGGTGCGGTCGATCAAAAGGAATTGTAAACAGTCTCACCCGTATTCCTAACCCAGATGGTACAATTTCATTCATGCTAGGGGTGCCTGAAGAATCAGGCTGAGATCACACCCTTAACACCTGAGTCTGGCTAATACCAGCGGAGGGAAGCTGTTTATCGAGGAATTCAATATGCGGACAGAATGGGTTACCAAGCGTCGTGGACAGAGTAATGTCACTCAAATGCACTACGCACGCCAGGGTGTTATTACCGAAGAAATGCACTACGTCGCCCAGCGGGAAAATCTTCCTGCGGATCTCATTCGTGAGGAAGTGGCGCGGGGACGGATGATTATCCCTGCTAACATTAATCACACCAACCTAGAACCGATGGCTATTGGCATCGCGTCTAAATGTAAAGTTAACGCTAATATCGGCGCTTCTCCTAACTCTTCCAATCTTCAAGAAGAAGTAGATAAGTTAAATCTAGCAGTGAAATATGGTGCTGATACCGTCATGGACTTGTCCACAGGGGGCGGTAACTTAGATGAAATTCGCACAGCGATCATCAATGCTTCACCTGTTCCCATTGGCACAGTACCAGTTTACCAAGCTTTAGAAAGTGTCCACGGCATCATTGAAAAGCTCACCGCCGACGACTTTCTGCATGTCATCGAAAAACACGCCCAACAAGGTGTAGATTATCAAACCATCCACGCCGGGATCTTAATTGAACATTTACCTTTAGTTAGAGACCGCATTACTGGTATTGTCTCCCGTGGTGGCGGTATTTTAGCCCGGTGGATGCTACATCACCATAAACAAAACCCTCTGTATACCCACTTCCGCGATATCATCGAGATTTTCAAGAGATATGATGTCTCTTTTAGTTTAGGTGATTCCCTACGTCCTGGCTGTACTCATGATGCCTCAGATGCGGCACAATTAGCAGAATTAAAAACCCTCGGACAGCTCACCCGCAGAGCTTGGGAAGATAACGTACAAGTCATGGTCGAAGGACCGGGACACGTCCCCATGGACCAAATTGAGTTCAATGTCCGCAAGCAAATGGAAGAGTGTTCGGAAGCTCCTTTTTATGTCTTGGGACCTTTGGTAACAGATATTGCACCCGGTTATGACCATATTACCTCCGCCATTGGGGCAGCTATGGCTGGTTGGTATGGTACAGCTATGTTGTGTTATGTCACACCTAAAGAACATTTGGGTTTACCCAATGCTGAAGATGTGCGCAATGGTTTGATTGCTTATAAAATCGCCGCTCATGCTGCGGATATTGCTAGACACCGCCCCGGTGCTAGGGACAGAGATGATGAACTTTCTAAAGCCCGTTATAATTTTGATTGGAATCGTCAATTTGAGTTAGCTTTAGACCCGGAAAGAGCCAAAGAATATCACGATGAAACTTTACCAGCAGATATTTATAAAACTGCTGAGTTTTGTTCTATGTGTGGTCCTAAGTTCTGCCCGATGCAAACCAAGGTTGATGCTGATGCTTTGACTGAACTTGAGAAGTTTTTGGCAAAGGAACCTGTAACCCAGGGTTAAGATAATTCTCGTTAATATAGTTACCATCTGGTAACTATATTAATTTCCGGTATCACTGAACATCAATCTAAATACTCGTATCAAAATTAAACCCTAAAAATCAATGAGTGCAGCAATTAAATGGACTGTTGAAGCTGAAGATAAACTCAAGGAAATTCCTTTCTTTGTCCGTCCTTTTGCCCGTAAAAAAATTGAAACTTATGCAGAGGAGAATAGTATATCTCTCATCACTCTCGAAATTTATGAACAGGTTAAACAAAAATTTAACTAAGATGTAAATTAATTTATTGACGGATTTTTTGCACGTTTATATTTATTCAGATTAGATTTTCTGCATCTGGAACAGTTCCCAGATTATGAATCGTTAAGATCAGTGTTTATTTGATAGTTGTCAAGAAGTTTCGTTTTTTAAACGATCTTTACATAGAATTAGCGATCGCCTATGCTAAAACTACCAAATTGATCAGTGATTAGTAGTGCGATCGCCTCTGGGTCTGCGCGAGACGCAATCGCTATTCTCAAATTTCCTGATCCCATTTCTGGGGAAGAGCCACAGCGCGACCCTAATTACCCATTAATTAGCTAATGCTTGATATCGTTCTTGGAGGTCAGTGATGGTAAATACCGCCTGAAAGTTCAACCCCAATGACTGGTAAAACTCTGCCCCTCCTTGTAGTCTATCTACAAGTGAAATTACGGTATCAACTATATAACCAGCATCCCGAAGACGCTCAACGGCTTTCATGGCTGATTTTCCTGTAGTCACCACATCTTCTAAAACTACGACTTTTGCACCCGGGGGTAAATTCGGACCTTCAATATAAGCCATTGTTCCATGTCCTTTGGCTTCCTTGCGAATAATCAGCGCTGGTATGGGGCGATTTTCATAAGCAGAAACCACACTCACAGCTGACACAATGGGATCAGCACCTAAAGTTAAGCCGGCCACAGCTTGGGTATCTGTAGGTAATACAGATAAAAGAATGCGGCCAATGGCTAAAGCGCCCTGGGGGTGGAGGGTTACCTGCTTACCATTGATGTAGTAAGAACTGCTTTGTCCAGAAGAAAGAATAAAATCACCCTCTTGATAAGCGAGTTGACAAAATAAATCTAGTAGCTGGTGGTGCAGGGTGATTAAATCAGTAGTAGCCGCACAAATATTTGATTGAGTAAAGGTTCCAGTAGTATCCGTCATTACAAAACAGGCAAAGTTGTGTTACACCAAAGGTAGACCTGATCAGAGTTCTGAATCAGCGTAATATGGGTTTGAATGGAGTCTTGGGTCAGGACTCAAAAAAATCCAGGGTGCAGGAGTTGAACCTGCCTTGGGCGAATTATGAGTTCGCTGCCTCAACCGCTCGGCCAACCCTGGCGGAATTCCATTATAGCGTAATTTTACAGATTGTGTAAAGTCCAAAATGGTGCAACCTGGTATTGATTAAGTTCTTTTCACAATTGAGGCAGACAGCTTCAATACTTTTGGTTTGAATACGCTTAGAATAAGGCAAAATTTTGACGCAATAACTTGTCAGCAATGAAAGTAAATTCCACGGCAATTCTCACTTTAATCTTATTAGTCCTGATGCTGGGTGCTGGTTCTGTGAGTGCGTTTTTAGGTTTTGAGATGGGAACCTCGGCCCTCAGAGGTGTAACAACACCAGATGGCCGCCCCACGAATAAGTTTATTAGCAGTAGGTCTAATAACTCTCAACAGCTAGGAGTAGTACTATTGAAAGAAGATGAGATCCTCAAAACTGTCCAGGCTCGAATTGATGGGAAAACCAAGGCTGCTAAATCAGGAAAATTAGATGAAGATGACCAGGAAGCAAGAACTAGTAGGCAGAGAAGCTCAAAGGAAAAACCCCCATCTGTGGTCGCAGAAAAACTCCAACCCGGATTTCCAGTGGTTGCGGAGAGTCAGGGTGTAACTTTTGCTGTCCAATCTGTTCGCTACTCTGGGGGTGATTTACTCATGAGAGTAAATATGCAGAATAAAGGTAATGATTCTGTGCGCTTTTTGTATAGTTTTTTGGATGTTAGGGACGAAAAAGGACGGACACTGAGTGCTACCACAGAAGGTTTACCAACAGAATTAGATCCTGAGAGTCCCATAGCTTCAGGTACGGTGATTATTCCTACGGCTTTGCTTGATGATGTGAATCGGATATCCCTGTCTCTGACAGATTACCCCGCTCAACGACTGAAGCTAGAAGTTTTAAATATCCCTGTAGAAAGGTAAATGAGAATATGGACTCGGGAAGATGATTATTCAATACCTGATATCAAATTCCCGCTATTTAATCCCAATTAATCCCAAAATGGGGACATGATTTTTACACGAGCTTTGGCGGTGAGTCGTTTTTCTACCTTAATTCCGACTGATGTGGGGCTGAGATTGTTGACGGTGTTATTGCTGATCGCTATTAATGCTTTTTTTGTGACAGCAGAGTTTTCAATGGTGACGGTTAGGCGATCGCGTATTCATCAGCTGGTTAAAGCTGGTGATATTCCGGCCATCGCCGTGGAGGGACTACAACTTAGTATTGAAAGGTTATTATCTACAACTCAATTAGGCATTACCCTTTCTAGTTTAGCCCTGGGATGGATTGGTGAAAGTTCCATTGTCCTATTGGTGAAGTCATGGCTAAAATCCTGGACTTTACCCATAGAGATGAATAATTTTATGGCTCATTCTCTATCAATTCCCATTGCCTTTTTTTTGATCGCCTATCTGCAAATTGTTTTAGGTGAACTATGTCCTAAATCAGTAGCTATGTTGTATTCAGAGGATTTGGCGAGATTTTTGGGTCCTTCGGTAAAAGCCATCGTCCGCTTTTTTAACCCCTTTATCTGGATTCTTAACCAATCAACCCGGTTTTTGTTGCGGCTTTTTGGTATAGAATACACCGGACAAAGTTGGCGATCGCCAGTGACTCCAGAGGAATTACAGATCATCATCTCTACAGAAAAAGAATCAACTGGTTTACAACTTGCAGAGCGAGAATTGCTGAATAATGTCTTTGAGTTTGGCGATGTCAGAGCCTTTGAAGTTATGACCCCCCGCACTGCTATTGTCGCTTTGTCAAAAGATGCAACTTTCCAGACTTTACTCGAAGAAATGACCTCTAGTGGTCACTCACGCTACCCCATCATGGGAGACTCTTTAGATGACATTCGCGGCATAGTTTATTTTAAAGATTTGGCAGAACCCTTGGCAATGGGGAAACTCACCCCAGAAACAAATATCCAACCTTGGATGCGTCACGCCCGCTTTGTGCCGGAACAAACACCCTTGAGTGAACTATTACCCATGATGCAGCAAGAGAAGCCGGCCATGGTCATAGTAGTCAATGAGTTTGGCGGTACCGTAGGGTTGGTGACCCTTCAAGATGTCATTGCCGAAATTATTGGTAATGCAGGGGAACCGGAGGACATGGATGACTTGCTGGTGGAAATGTTAGACAATCAAACATTTTTGGTGCAAGCCCAAGTTAACCTCGAAGACCTCAACGAAGTTTTACATCTGAATTTACCCCTGACAAAGGAATACCAGACACTGGGCGGTTTTGTGCTGTATCAACTCCAAAAAATACCCGTAACAGGCGAAATCTTCTACTATGAAAATCTCGAATTTACTATAGTTTCAACCTTCGGACCGCGCTTGCATCAAATTCAAGTGCGACGATTGGAGGCTAAATAATTCCAGTGGTCATTGGTAGGTTACAACTTTAGTCTTGAGCATAAGGTAGTGGGTCTTTCAACCCCAATTCAGCAAAGGCCGCTAGCCGTAAACGACAAGAATCACAAACACCACAGGCTACATCCCTACCTGCATAGCAAGACCAAGTTAGCTCCCAGGGAACTCCCAATTGATTGCCCAGTTGGATGATTTCGGTTTTTTTTAAATCAATTAGAGGAGCAACAATTTCGATAGGTTTGCCTTCACGTCCTTGTTTGGTTCCTAGTTGAAATACTTTCTGCATCGCCTGGATATAGTCGGGACGACAATCCGGATATCCAGAGTAGTCTAAGGCGTTAACACCAATGTAGACCCTTTGGGCTGCGATCGCTTCCCCATAGCCCAGAGCAAAGCTCAAAAAAATAGTATTACGTGCAGGTACGTAGGTAACTGGAATTTTTTGCGACATTTCTTCGATGGATCTCTCTTGCGGTAAATTAATGGTGTCATCTGTAAGTGCTGAACCGCCCCATTGTCGTAAATCAAAATTGACCACTTGATGTCTCACCACTCCAGCTGTTTGAGCGATGCGGAAGGCTGAGTCCAACTCTCGCCGATGTCGCTGCTGGTAATCGAAAGAAATCGGGTGACATTCATAACCATCAGCTTTGGCTTGATACAAAACTGTGGCAGAGTCTAATCCTCCTGATAATAGAATTACAGCCTTCATCTCACTCTCAACTTTTGGGTTTTCCATTGCCAAATCACACTTCCATAAAATTCCACGAATAATGTTACAGTCCTCCTTAAGCCATCTTGGTCGAGTTTTTACTATTTTCACCACAGCCAAACAAATGTCTACACCAGCGCCTGAAAAAAGTTAGACAGGTCAATATGTAAAAAAAAATAGATAATTGTGCAAGAATTGTTGGAGTATTTCAGCGGTGGCAATTGCGTAAAACATACCAAAAGTAAAGGGTTAAGTGGATTCCTTGCAAATTTCTGTATTGTTGATAACAAAACAATATTATTATTTTTGAATGATTCCTAATTAAAGATCGATCCCGCTCATTAATTACCCCAGGGTTCTTATAAGTTATTACTTACATCTTCATTGGTTTATCAAGTCAACAAAAAGACACATTATATCTTATGTTAGTAAAAAAATATTGAGCAATTGCCACCTGAACACACAAGGAAAAGGTAAATTGCGGGAACTCATAAAAAACTGGGAAATTCTTCATAAATGTAGCCTCTATGTTACCATCTGGATGGTTTTCAACAGATCATAACTGGTCTTCAAGTATAAATACTAACGGCGGTAGCGCCTCTAGATTTGGTGGTTGAGGAGAGAATAATAGTGCAAGATAGCATGTCAGTGGCAGAACCTTCATATACACAGCGGAATCAAACAAAACCAATTCGCGTAGGCGTAATTGGAGTGGGCAACATGGGACAACATCATGCTCGCATACTAAGTTCAATGAAAGATGTTGAATTCGTAGGTGTGTCAGATATTAATGTTGAACGAGGTTTAGAAACAGCTAGTAAATACAAGGGGCATTTTTTTGAAGATTACTGTGACCTCCTACCCCATGTAGAAGCAGTGTGTATCGCTGTCCCCACCCGCCTGCATTACGCAGTAGGTATCAACTGTTTGTTGGCCGGAATTCATGTCTTGATTGAAAAGCCAATTGCTGCGAGCATTTCTGAGGCCGAATCCCTAGTAAATGCGGCAGCTGATTCTCAGTGTATTCTGCAAGTGGGTCATATTGAGCGTTTCAATCCAGCATTTAAAGAACTCAGTAAAGTGTTAAAAACAGAAAATTTGCTGGCTCTAGAAGCGCATCGCATGAGTCCTTACTCAGACCGCGCCAATGATGTTTCGGTGGTGCTGGATTTAATGATCCACGACATTGACCTGTTATTAGAACTAGCTGGTTCTCCAGTGGTGAAGTTAACCGCTAGCGGTACTCATTCTGTGAATTCTGGTTATTTGGATTACGTCACTGCTACCTTGGGCTTTGCTAATGGTATTGTTGCCACTTTAACTGCCAGCAAAGTTACCCACCGGAAAATCCGCCGCATAGTGGCTCATTGCAAAAACTCATTTACAGAAGCAGATTTCCTCAAAAATGAAATTTTAATTCACCGACAAACTAATAATAATAGTCTAAGTGACCATAGACAAGTGCTGTACAGGCAGGATGGTTTGATTGAGAAAGTTTACACCACTAATGTTCAACCTCTGAGTGCAGAACTAGAGCATTTTATTAATTGCGTCCACGGCGGTAATCAACCTTCGGTAGGTGGTGAACAAGCCCTGAAAGCTCTGAGATTGGCTAGTTTAATTGAGCAAATGGCATTAGAAGATCGGGTTTTAAAGCCATTAGATTGGGAATCTCACACACGGGTGCAGTCATTGACCCCAACAATTTAAAACGGGAACGGGCCTGGGGCATGGGGCATAGGAAAACAAACTCTCCCCTGATCTTTGTGCCCTCCCCAGGAAACCAACAAGGAAAAACTCACCTAGTAACACTAGCCTTTAATCGTCTACCTGAGTAGAATACAACCAGCAATTTCTCAAAAGTCTTCACTCCATGAAACTAAAGTTAGGCTTTGGACTGTTTAAAGCCAACCCATCAAAGACCAAGTAACAAACTCAATGTGATTCATGTGACGATTCTCTAGTTGACCCATTTATCTGCTACTATCCAGGAAAGTTGTTGAGTAAAAATGTCGAGAAAAGTATAGCTGACAATGAATTATGGGAATTGACTAACTCAACCCCCCTAGGAGATCAGGAAAACACTGATTTCATAGGCAAGGTAGCAGAGCAATATTAGTTGCTCTCTCTATACTACAAGTCCGCACATTAATTTCTGTCACTCAGGCATTAGCAAAAGTTAAATCAGGATTAGGAGCTTTCATGACAGACCAACCTTCCGCAGCTACCCCAATGAATGCCGCCGCCATACCTTTAAATAAGGTGTCAGCATCTACCCCGATGAATACCAACCCTCCTGCTAATAGGTCAAGTATTAGCGGCAAAAATATTCTCAGTGTTGATTTAGGTAGAACTTCTACTAAAACTTGTATTAACCGTGAACCAGCTGATGTAGCTTTCATACCTGCCAACGTTAAGAAAATGTCTATGGAAGAGGTTAAAAGCGGCGTTTTTGAAGCCAAGGCTACTGACCCTCTCATGGATTTATGGCTGGAGTATCAAGGTAATGGATATGCTATTGGTCAGCTAGCAGCCGACTTTGGGGCGAATTTAGGTGTTGGCCAGTCTAAAGTAGAAGATGCACTAGTCAAGGTTTTGGCCTGTGCTGGCTACTTTAAACTTAAAGATGAAATCTCCGTCATCATGGGTCTGCCCTTCCTGTCTTTAGAACAATTTGAAAAGGAAAAAGCTCAGTTAACCAGTCAAGTTACTGGACCTCATGTGATGAACTTCCGAGGGGAATCGGTATCGCTCAATATTAACAAGGTTTGGGTCATGCCAGAAGGATATGGTAGTCTCCTCTGGTCTGAAGCTCAACCTAAGACAGGCGCTAGGGTTCCAGATTTCACCAAAATCTCGGTCGCAATTGTTGATATCGGACATCAAACCATTGATATGTTAATGGTAGATAACTTCCGTTTTGCCCGCGCTGCTTCTCAAAGTGAAGAATTTGGCATGAACAAGTTCTATGAAATGGTAGCCGCCGAAATAGAGGGATCTGATAGTCAATCTTTAGCCCTGATTTCTGCTGTCAACAAACCCAAAGGTGAACGCTTCTATCGTCCTAAAGGTGCCAGCAAGCCCACTAACCTGGATGATTTTCTACCTAACCTCATAGAAATGTTTTCTCGAGATATTTGTCATCGTGTCTTAGCTTGGATACCAGAGCGGGTCACTGATGTCATTATCACTGGAGGCGGTGGTGAATTTTTCTGGGACGACGTTCAACGTTTACTCAAGGAAGCCCAAATAAATGCCCATTTATCCGCCCCTTCCCGCCAGGCTAATAGCTTGGGGCAATACATTTATGGAGAGGCGCAATTGTCCGCTCGATCTGCTAGGTCTTAAAACTAATGTTCCAATGGCCAAAAAAGGTAGTTAAATCCGTCACCTTCAACCCATCGGTTGCCGATGAAAGCTTGTTAGCAGTTGTAGAGGATTGTCTGGAAAGATTGCCTGATAAAACTTTTAGCGACATCTGTAAGCAGGCTCTATGGCAATCTTTGTGTATACCGGAGACTGTAAAACCTAGTCCAAAAACAGTAGCAACAGATTCACTAGAAAAAAAAATCGATGAGTTGCAACGTCAAGTGGCTGACCTAGAGGAACGTTTTTTCCCAAAACAATCTCATCGTTTGGAGACTATAGAATGCCATATTTTGCAACTTACGCAACAAATGGCAGATGTAGTAAATATACTTAGTGAGCGTTCAATGATTGAGTCTCCAAGCACACCAGATATATCAGTATCATATACTACTGATGAACATCAACCCCCAGAAGAGGTTGATCCCGTGATCCAACGCCTAAGTCAGTTTGTGGATAACTTTTAAATAATTACCTGGAATTTCCCTCGGCTCTATAGCCTGGATCACTAAGCAAGTCAAACGCCAACATCCTTAAGACGTTTTTTGGACTATCCGAGAAAATCTTGGGGATGTTTTATTTTTTCAAATAATTAATTCACTTGATGTTTACGTAATAAATACTAGGTTCAAGGATATTAATTAGTATAAAATTTGATTGTTACTTCTTTGATCTACAAACTGACCGGGAGTGGGAAGTTGGCTAACCAAGAACACCTTTTCCTAGTTTTGACTCTTCTCCATACCCTAGGAAATTAATTGTCAACTTCGGATATTACCCATCAAATAAAGCCTTTTTCAGTCTCATGAAGTACACACCAATAATTCCCTGTTCCGGTGTTCCCTCAAACTAAAAAAAATTGTACCTCACGAGCATGGGAAATGCTATATATAATTTTCTTTAAGAGTTATTAAGAAATTCTTATTAAAAAATATTGCAATAACTTGATTTAGTTGTTACTGTGTGTATGGCAACAACGCTGATGAACGCTCTGAGATTGAGGAGAGAAAAACCTATGAGCTATATTCACTCCGGCAATTGTGTGAAATTTTGATTGTTAATCTGACTGAAAACCCAGGTATTTGTGCCTTTTAGTCCCGGAATATTTCGTTGCCACAAGCTTATTTACCAACGACTGATTATTTGTCTTACCTTGTCCAAGCTAGTAGCTCTGATTGCGGATAGACGCAATCACTAAGACTAGGGTAAGACACCATTTTGGAGGTCATAACCGATGAATATTCGAGGTAAAGTCGCTCTGATTACTGGGGCTTCCCGTGGTATTGGTAAGGCGATCGCTCTGAGGCTGGCCCAACAAGGCATCAAGCGGTTGATATTAGTAGCACGCGATCGGCAAAAATTAACCGCCGTCGCTAACCAAATCGAAGCCATGGGCGTAGAAGCCGAAATTTTGTGCATTGATTTAACAAAAACAATTGAAGTTAATATTGCCGTTGCCCAATTGTGGCGCAACTATGGCCCAATTCATCTCCTGGTTAATTGTGCCGGCGTAGCATATCAAACCTCATTTTTACAGACCAAACTACCCCAAGTTCAAGAAGAAATCTCGGTGAATTTATTGGGAATGTACAACCTCACCAGCCTTATAGCCCGGCGGATGGTCAGCCAAAAACAAGGAACAATCGTTAATGTGTCAAGTTTGATGGGGAAAGTAGCAGCACCGACAATGGCCACTTACTCAGCTACCAAGTTTGCCATCTTAGGATTTACCCAAGCCTTACGTCGCGAACTGGCTGAACACAACATCCGAGTCCTCGCCTTATTACCTTCCCTCACAGACACAGATATGGCGCGGGACTTAAAATTATTTCGCTGGGTGATCCCTATGAGTTCCGAAGCAGTAGCACAAGTACTCGTCTCTGGATTGCAAAAAGATACAGCAGAAATTTTAGTGGGTTGGCAAAGTCATTTAGCCGTGTGGTGTCAACGCTTGGCCCCTTGGTTACTAGAGATAATTTTACAAATCGCCACCCCGCCAACCTTGACAAAACCACAGTCTCCGGCAAAACCCAGTTTCATGACCAAAATTTATCGTTTTAGCGATTTATTATGGTCAAAAACATAAATTATCTCTCCAGTTAAATTCTCACAATTTCATACTGCGGTGAATAAATTTTACCTTTGAGATCAAAAGGCAACATTCCCAAAAATAGAACCTATTGACCGCAATTCGCCCTCGTTTACCCCAAGCTCACCAATAATTCGTATTTTCCGCAGAAGAGCAACAAACTTCATAACCGACTCAAACAAAAAGATGGGAATATCTTTGTAAGACCGCACCGATGATAATTAGCGCCTTGTTGCCCATCTCGTAGTTGTTCAGGGAAAATGAAATTGCCTACCACACTTAGTTCTGTGCCGGAAATCATAGACGACTTACCCAATATTTCTGGTTGGGAAACAGAAGTCTTCTCTGTAGTTAACCATGATGCGCCTGTATTTTTACCCTCAACAAATATCCGCTTAGAGGATGTAAATGCAGTCTTTGCCATCGCCCTACATATGCACCAGCCAACCATACCAGCTGGACCCGATGGCGGATTAATTAGCAATCTGCAATATATGTTTGAACATTCTCACGAAGGGGATAACCATAACGCCGCAGCTTTCGCCTATTGTTACAGCCGTATGGGGGACATGATCCCCGAACTTGTCCATCAAGGTTGCAATCCCCGTGTGATGTTGGATTACTCTGGTAATCTTTTGTGGGGACTCAGACAAATGGGACGTAAGGATATTTTGGATAATCTCAAACGAATCACCTGCAATCCCACCTATCAACCTTATGTAGAATGGATCGGGACAATGTGGGGTCATGCTGTCATTTCTTCCACACCCATACCCGATATTAAATTGCATATCGTGGCATGGCAACATCACTTTGCTGCCATCTTTGGCTGGCCAGCATTAGCAAGAGTCAAAGGATTTTCCCCCCCAGAAATGCACCTACCAAATCACCCGGATACTTTATTTGCATTTATCAAAGCTCTCAAGGAATGTGGCTATCGTTGGTTACTTGTACAAGAACATTCTGTAGAAACAATTAGCGGTGAATCTCTCACCCATAAGCACTTACCACATCGTCTGATAGCCCGCAATTCTCAAGGTGAAACAATTAGTATTACAGCCCTGATTAAAACCCAAGGTTCAGATACCAAATTAGTGGCTCAGATGCAGCCTTACTATGAAGCCAAAACTTTAGCTAAACAACAAGTAGCAAATATCATAATACCACCAATAGTTAGCCAAATTGGCGATGGTGAAAATGGTGGTGTGATGATGAATGAATTTCCTAGTGCTTTCAAACAAGCTTGGAAAGATATGGTAAATCAAGGAGGAGGTAAATCTGGGGTTGTTGGGGTCTGTGGTACAGAATACTTAGAATTATTAGCAGCCGCTGGTTGTCAAACCAAAGACTATCCCACCTGTCAGCCACTAGGACAACATCAAATTTGGCAGCGACTTTCACCTGAAAACTGCAAACCTGATGGCGGGCGTGGCGTAGCCATAACTGTAGAAATTGCCATTCAAGAATTAAAGCAAATCAATCCTAACTTTCACATGGATGGAGCCTCATGGACTAATCATATTAGTTGGGTAACAGGATATGAAAATGTGCTCTCACCCATGCATAAATTAAGCAGTTTATTTCATCAAAAGGTTGAGAATATCTTGCCCACTAATTCAGTGGAATACCGTAATCTCCTTTTACATAACCTTTTGCTACAAACGAGCTGTTTTCGCTACTGGGGACAAGGTTCATGGACAGACTATGCGCGTAATATTTACCAAAGGGGAGAAAACTTGGTGCAAATGCTCTGTGACTCTGATAATTCACCCGACTTGGTTTGACACCCCCCTTGTCTAAAGACCTACCGTTAATTTCATGTGGTTAAGGTAGACAACCGCGGGTATGACTTGTAGTGACTTTGTGGAAGTATGCCCACCACACAAGAGTTTAGGACTTACGCATTGACAGAATAACAAAATAGTGCATTGATAAATAAGGGTCGTCTAGTAATGGGTATGGGAGAATGAGAGAAATTACTAAACCCTCGACAGCACAATGCAATCTAGACATCTACACCTTATTTTTGC
>NZ_JANQDG010000150.1:0-2752 GCF_029891665.1 Anabaenopsis sp. FSS-46
AGATAACTTCTGGTTAGTAGTTGGCGGTTCCCTACCCGATGTACCCAATGTCCTCAAAGACTTTGAATTAGGTATAGACCGCATCGGTATGGGTGGTATTACCGCCAACCAAGTTAGTTTATTAAGTCAAAATGGTAACACTATCATTCAGGTAGGTAGTACAGATGTCGCCCTCATCGAAGGGGTCAATATAGCCCAATTCAATCTCAACGATTCCAGTCAGTTCGTCTTTGCTTAAATCAAATCCCGGACTTCTCACCACATTTTCCCATGTGACCACAAATCCTATAGAAGTCCGGGATCTCCCCGTAGCTAAAAGTGAAAACACTACCCAAGGAGGTTTTACACCATGTCTGAATTTAGAATTAATCCCTATCTGCAAAATCCATCATCTCAAGGGATTGATATCACCTGGTTTACCCAACAAGATATACCAGGGAGATTAACCATAACCGGACCCGGTTTAAATAACCCTCTGGCTTTAGTTAGTACCCCCGTCTTTCAACCCCTCTTGACCTATACTACAGCCGAGAAAAATCAAAATATCTCTGGACTAGAGCCGGGTTCTTGGTTAATCAGTGACAACAACTATAAGCACAGTATAGATGTGCAAGGTTTATTACCAGGGCAAACCTATAACTACACAGTCACCCTGGGGAGTGAGACTTTTACCTCTACCTTTAAAACCGCCCCTAGTAATACAGATTGGTCTAGTGTTCGCTTTATAGCCATGTCTGACAGCGAAACCGAACCCCAGGGAAGGGTGACTAATCGGGAATGGCAACCCGGAGCCTTAGCCACTAACTCCATAGAACGCCCCGCACTTAGTAATAGTCAGTGGGCTGACACCTTTGGCACATCTGGCTCTGGGGCCAACCAAACCCTACGTTATGCCCTCACCGAAACGGAAGGGTACCGACAAAACCTAGCTGTAGTTAACAGTCGTCACCCTGACTTTTTGATGATGCCAGGGGATTTAGTACAGGGAGGCGGCTATCAACCCGGGTGGGATGAATTTTTTAGACACAACGCCGGAGAGTTTGATAGCGGTTTATCTCAATACCCCATATTACCAGCTTTAGGTAACTGGGAGAACTTCGGATCTCTCAATGGCGGCTATGGTACAGATAGGGATGGTCGATTTGGCCCTAAATTCGGGCGGGATAAGTATCATATTTACTTTGATGCCCCTGACAACGGCACTCCTGATCATCGGGATAATTACTATCGCATTGACTACGGTCCGGTAACTATCCTCACCTTAGATAGTTCTAATGGGGAGCCGGATGACCGCCGCTCTAACTATGGTGGGGAAGGAAAACCGCCTAAAATTACTGGTAGGGAATATACAGAACCGGGAACAGACACTCAGGAAAACTACACCCGTGAGCAGTATGAAGCCGCTGGAGGAACTGACTTAGCTGATTTCAATCCTGGTAGTATTCAGTGGAACTGGGTCATGGAGCAACTTGATGATGCTCGCAGCCAAGGACAGATTATTTTTGTCCAGTTTCATCATGTACCTTACAGCAGTGGGGAACATGGTCAACCGATGAATCATGTTTTATCCACTGGACAAGCAGGAACACCCATGCGCCAGTACCATAGTATGTTTGAGGAATATGGGGTAGCTGGGGTTTTGTCCGGTCATAGTGAGATGTTTGAACGCAGTCTTGTAGATCAAGATGGCGATGGGATTGGGGTAAGCTACTACGATGTGGGGGTAGCTGGTGATGGCTTGAGGGGACAAAAACGCGATGGCTCCGGTTTAGACAAGCCTCTACTTAATTATAACGAGTTCAGCCAGTGGACTGCTGACCAGAGAGAAGGGGAATTATGGCAACAGATTGACGGAGTACCACAACTTATTGATGGTGGTAAGCACTACGGTCACCTGGAAGTAAACCTAGAGCGCCTTAATCCTGCTGGGGGAGCCAGTGCTAAAGTCCTCATGACTCCAGTCTATGTTTTCCCTATCCTAGATGCTGAGTACAACTTAATCAACACAGAACGCCGGGTTTATGGTGATGAGATTGTGTTGTTAGCAGATACACAAGGTAGGATAGCCACCGCCCCCTTAGACCCCAATCCTTTAATTTTTGGTACTGCGGAATCTGACGACATTCTTTTAAACCGTAATCAACCCCTGAAAACAGTATTTTCCGGTCATGGTGATGACGTAGTTGATGCCAGCCAAGTTTCCTATATAGAAGTTTTAGGCGGGAACGGTAATGACACCATCATGGTAGCCAGTGTATCTTTAGCTAACGGTGGGGATGGGAATGATACCTTAATGATTGGTACTCAAGGTCCAGCCAGTACCAGCGTTTTAGATGGCGGTCGCGGTCAAGATACCTTGACGGTTGTGGAAGCCGACGGACCTAACATCCTCCTCGGTGGTGCTGACCATGACACCCTACAGGTAGCAGAAGGCCAGGGACAAATGCTGTTTGGTGGTTCCAGTCGGGACGTGCTGCGCTCTAGCCCAGATGGTCATAATCGCCTCTATGGTGGTTCCAGTGATGACCAATTGTATTCTACTGTGGGCGATCGCCTGTTTGGTGGCGATGGTAATGACAGCCTCTACGCCGGACAGGGTGGTAACAATTCACTCTGGGGCGGTCAAGGTGCAGATAACTTCTGGTTAGTAGTTGGCGGTTCCCTACCCGATGTACCCAATGTCCTCAAAGACTTTGAATTAGGTATAGACCGCATCGGTATGGGTGGTATTACCGCCAACCAAGTTAGTTTA
>NZ_JANQDG010000151.1:0-47876 GCF_029891665.1 Anabaenopsis sp. FSS-46
CTGTGGATAATTGATGACCACCCAGGGAAAATATACCATATCCTTCTTGCCAGATAAATTTTTGTGGTAAGTTTGGCAATGAATGATTGTAATAATAAGCGCTACTTCCCTTTAAACTTTTCACACATTCGGCAATAGATAATTTAGGGGGTATAGAAATTACCAAATGAATATGGTCTTCAATTCCACCAATAGCATGAATAATACAACCCAGATGATCAGCTTTACCAATTAAATAACCATATACCTCATTTTCTATCTCATGACTAATTAAAGGCTCACGTTTTTTAGTCGCCCAAACAATATGATAATATAACCGCCATAAAGCCATAATTAAATTGATAAATTTAAGAGGTTGTTTCAAAAGTTTTTTATTGTCATCAATGACAATTGATCCCCCCAACCCCCCTTAAAAAGGGGGGCTAAATTCTTTAAAGTCCTCCTTGAAAAGCGTGATTTAGGGAGATTTGAAAATATTTGATACATCATGAGAGACTTCTAAAACATCCTCTAATCAAAATAACCTCAACCCTCTTCCTAGTCGGTTTTTAACCGACTTGAGCTTTGAGACGGGGAATTCATTCCCCGGCTCCCCCGTGTGGATAATTATCGACTATACCTAATGTGTGGAAACCCATGGACCCGCTGTGGTGTGTGGATAATTATCGACTATACCTAAGGTGTGGAAACCCATGGACTCGCTGTGGTGTATGGATAACGATCGCCCCTGGCTGTGGTGTATGGATAACTATCGCCCCGGGATCCCCTGTCCCTGAATATCCTGATAAACCGCCGCCATTTTAGCGGCGATCCTATCCCATGTATAATTATCCAGGATAAATTCCCTAGCGCGATCGCCCATTTGTCTCATCTTCTGGGGATGACTGAGAATCTGTTCTATGGTGGAGGCGATCGCATTTACATTCAGTTCTGTAACGTAGCCTAGTTGTTGCTGTGTAATCATATCAGCCAAGGCTACCCCAGGAGTAACCAGAGCTGGAATACCCCCAGCTAGGGCTTCTAAAACTGCTACCCCAAAGTTTTCCGAGTGGGAGGTGAGGGTAAATAAATCAGCACCCTGGATTAATAAATCTTTGAAATCACCCTTGACAAAACCAGTAAAATATGATTTGGTTTCTATACCATGGGTAACAACCAGGGATTTTAAGTAATTTTCATATTCTGGAGTACCGCCACCTGCTAACACAAAGGTAAAGCGGTAATCAGATAATTTACCCAAAGCTGGGATGAGGTAATCTAAACCTTTTTTAGGATGTAAGCGGGACAAAAATAAAATAATTGGCTCATCTGCTGGTAAATTAAGGTGTTGCCGCAGATGTTGACGAGCATCGGCAATTTTTGGGGTAATAGAAGTACCCAGGGGTAAAACAAAGCTAGGACAAGTTAACTTTAAATGTGCAGCTTCCTGTTGTTCAGCATTAGTAGTAAAGTGAATTTTGTGGCTATGATTAAGATTAGTTTTTTCAATAATTTTTAGATATAGTTGCTTTTTGAAGGCGCGTTGTTGTAAAGACCATGTACATAGTTGACCTATAGGGCGAATAATATAGGGGACTTTTTGTAAGCGAGCGATCGCCATAGCTGCTGTGGAAGCATAAGAGAAAATAGCATGAATATGTAACAAATCGTAACGTTTAATATTGTGCCATAACCAATTAGTCAAATCTGGGGAAAATGCAAACTCCCGCAAGGAGTTAATAGGGGGAGAAAAGCGAGGGAAAAACCTGACGGGAACCTGTTGGTAATCTACACATTTCCCCAGGGGTACATGGAGTAATTGACTACCATTATCGTTAGTCGTAGCAATTTCTGCCTCAACACCGACATGATTCAATGCTTGCACCATTTTTAACACTGCTTCACTCGGTCCACCGCGCACAAGCGCAACGGAAGGAATCACATGGAGGACTTTCATTTTTTTATCTGCTAAATTCAGTTAATTAAATTCTGACATCCATATTATGAATAAAATAAGCGGGACTTTGAGCCAATTTTGCCTGAACAAATTTTTGATTTCTAATGTATATATTATTTACTGGCTTTAATGAAGCGCTAGGATGACTCAAAATTTCTCTAGTATATGGATTATAGAAAACTTTGATAAATCCCGAATGGGTAAGTTTATCATGCAGGGCGGCCGATACTCCCTCTATAACAATCAACGATAATATTTGATTATTGAGTGTTTCTAATGCTCCTGCAAAAGCATATTCCTCATATCCTTCTACATCAATTTTCATGGCTGAAGGAAAACCATAAGTTTTAGATAATTCATCAATTGTTGTGATATTAACTAACTCTGTATTATTTTTATTAGTTGTGGAATCTGATAAGATTTTATTTTGACAGCCTGCATCCGTGGTTATAACTCCCTGAGAAATTGATGATCCCACAGCATACTGAAGACATTTAACTTGATCATGTAAGTTATTAATGCCGATATTTTCAATTAGCTTATCAAAGGTGTTACTCACTGGTTCTAATGCAATCACAGCAGCATTACTGACACCTCCAGCTAGCAAAGAATAAGATCCAATATTTGCACCAATATCAAAAAACAAATCATCTTTTGATAAGAAATGAAGAATTAGACACATATCCACAAACTCATGAAGACCAACATAAATATTACCTGTAGCACCTGTTTCCCCCCCCCTAATAATAATATTTGTATTTTCCACAAACCGAAAAACAAAAGCGGATAATGATTGGTTAGCTAACCTAGAATGTAATTGCCAATGAATAAGATTGATTAATGCTTTCCATGGTTTTGAAGAAGAAAGCGGATGAGAAAATAAAAATTTTAATGTGTTAGTTAAAAAGAACATTTTGACTAAAATTGTAGATTGTAATTTGTTTGTGGAAGTCGGAAAATATGATCAAAACCAGTCGGTTTTCAACCGACTTAAGCTTTCAGACGGGGAATTCATTCCCCGGCTACCCGTGGGACTGGTTACCCCGTGAATGGGCTACCGTGGGACTACAGCGTAACTGGTTACCCGGTGACTACTTCCCCCAACCAATACCTTAATATCGCTAAACTCCAACGCCGATACCAGGGTTTGAGGCCGATGTTATCCGGTATGTTGAGATTTTGAAAATAATCTCCAAACTCATCATCCATCCAACTCTCAAAAGGAAAATGAAAGCCTTTCTTGGGACGATTTACCACCCAGTCAGGTAGTTGACCCACCCCATCTACTAACAGTTTTTTCCCTGCTTGGAGTCGGATGTGGCTGGGAATTTGTGCTACTGCTTCTATGAGAGCTTGATCTACTAAGGGTACTCGTAATTCTAAACCCCAATTCATACTCATTACATCGCTGTCCCGCAGTAATTGATTACGCATATAACCAGTAATTTCTAAAACACTTACTTGATCCTCCGGGGTAAAATAATCATGAGCTAAATAATTATCTAAATTATTAGCTAAATTATCTAACTGCTCTTGATAATTAAACTTTGTTCCCAGGAGATGCTCAATAATTCTACAAGATTCAGTGTGAGAAAAAATTCCTCGGAAACTGCGATAAGCACTAGCAAAGCTGGGAGTGTGACTCAAAAAGTCTCCTAAGCGTTTGACTTTGGGTGAATTTCCCCAACGTGCTAAACCAACACCTAAGCTTGTGGTCAACAAAGGTAAGGCGTGTAACTTTTTACCCCATGCTACCATCTGGGGGATTTTTTGAAATGATTGGTATCCGCCAAAAATTTCATCTCCACCCAACCCGGATAATACCACCTTCATCCCCTGTTCATGGGCTACTTGAGAAACACAAAAGGTATTAAAACCATCAATACTGGGCTGATCAATGGCTCTGAGAAACTTTGGTAAGATATTTTTGGCAAAGGATGCCGTAACTTGGAATTCTGTATGATTAGCGCCAAAGTGATGGGCAATTTTTTGGGCTAATTCCCCTTCATTGTATGCCGATTCCGCAAAAGCGATGGAATAGGTAGATATTTGTGAGGTTTGGGTTTGGGTAGCTAAAGCCAGGACACTAGTAGAGTCAATACCCCCACTAAGGAAAATCCCCACGGGGACATCACTGATAAAATGATGGTTGATGGAATCTAGTAAAGCTGTATATAGGATTTCTTGGGCTTCCCCTGGGGAAATTTTTTGGGGAGTAAAGTTAAGTTGCCAATACTGTTTTTTAGTGGTGTTCCCCCCTTGCCAATATAGCCAATTACCGGCTGCTAAACAATGGATATCAGTAATTAATGTATATGGTTCCGGCACAGAACCGGTGGTTAAATAACCATATAATCCTGGTAATGATATGTTAACTTGAGGTAAACCAGATGCTAAAACTGCCCTGAGTTCCGATGCAAATACTAAGGTGTAACCAGATTGATAATAATAAAGGGGTTTTATCCCCAAGGGATCACGAGCTAAAAAGCAAGTTTTTTCTACATCATCCCAAATGGCAAAGGCGAACATCCCCCGGAGGTGATGCACACAGTCTACACCTAATTTTTGATAAAGTTTGAGAATTACTTCTGTATCAGTTTGGGAATGGAATGTTTCCCCCTGGGAAATCAGGTTTTTTCGTAATTGCTGAAAGTTATAAATTTCCCCATTAAATGTAATATGATAGCGGTGATCTGGGGTGGACATGGGTTGATGTCCAGCAGCTGTGAGGTCAATAATTGACAGTCGGGTATGAGCTAAAGCGGCTTGTTGAGAAGGTGCAATATAGATACCTGTATCATCGGGTCCGCGGTGTTGCAATGCTGCTTGCATCCGGTTGATTTGGGTTTCTAGGTTTTGATGGTCAGGTTGAAAGTTGAGAATACCAGCAATACCACACATAATATTCAGCTATAAATGAATTAGCCAAGCAGCCAGGGAATAAATTAAAAGTCTAAAAGCGCAAGTTATGAGTTGAAAAGCCAGTGGTTTTGATTCATCAGGGCGATCGCTCTGGAAAAAGTAGCCACATGGGTAGCCAGGGAATGAGTAAGTTATGGGGTTGGTAGCCACACGGGTAGCCAGGGAATAAATTCCCTGTCTAAAAGCGCAAGTCGGTTGAAAACCGACTATTGTTTTGGGGTTTATAATGGTTGATTGTATCAAAATTATTTTGTTTCGCGAGTCCTCTAGGATGATGATTTATCTTTACAAGACTTGATATATAAACTATCAGCAAAATATTTTAAGAAAGGTAATAAAAAACTTATGGTTCTTAAACTTTCAGATGCTAGGACGACTAATTTATATTTCAAGGGTAATAAATCAACATCAGATTTTTGGATACCTAAACCAAAAAATCCATCTATTAAAAGTTCAGATTTCCCAATAGAATTGCCAAAGCAATTTAATAATTCGCCTACTCCCCAGTATCTGACATCAAAATTTTCTCCTTCGGCAAATCCTCGTTTGATTTGATGCTGTAAAGACCTGATTCCTAAACGATTGGGCATTTGGATGAGACTGTTACCATTAGGCTTCAAAACCCGCGAAATTTCCTGAATGGCTAATTGGGCATCTGATTTACTGAAATGTTGAATTACACTGTAAGAAAATACTTGGTCAAATTGACATGAATTAAATGGTAAATAGCGAGCATCTCCCACTACAAATTTAATATCTAACCCTAGCTGATCGGCGGTTCTTTTTCCAGCTAAAACTGCACCCAGTGACGGATCTATCCCAACACACTGATATTTTTTGTACGTACCACTAATACACCATCTACCCCAACTACACCCAATATCTAATAATAACTGTTTTTCAGTTGCAACTGGCAGATTGATATCAGGTATTGGTAGTCTTTTTAAATTACCGATATTTTGACTATAGAGTATTCCATTAGTGGCTCCTATGAGAAATTGAATTATAGGGTCAATTGGAGTATTAATAATTCCTTCTTGGACTTGCAGGGTTGATGTATATTTTTTAACTTGTTTTTTTCATACTCACTAATACCAAGAGTATTAATGAAGTAGGGATCACTATCATTTTTGAGCTTAGAATCAGTCAGAGATGTATTAGCTAAATCAATAGTTTGTGGTACATTATCAATAAGCATTATGGGAATACCATTGACTATGGGATAGGTATTACCTGATTGGGAAACCAGATCATTCCCTAATAAATTTAGTTTTGTATGATCCCGCGGACATCTTAGGTTTTCTAAATACCAATCATCAATTATTGTCATAAACAATCTCCTATGGTGTTACTTTTAAACTCCAAGTTTCTCCAGAGCGATCGCCCTGATGAATCAAAACCAGTCGGTTTTTAACCGACTTTAGCTTTCAGACGGGGAATTCATTCCCCGGCTACCTGTGGGGTTAATTACAGATAAATATTGATTTTGTCTACCCATGGGGTATGGAACTGCTACCCAGCTACTGCAAATACCCAGCCAGGGTTTTCTGAAACCGTTCAAAACCAAAAGTATCAATAGTGGCTTGCCGTAAAGCCAAGGGTTGATACATTAAATCATGGGCATATGTGCGTTGGAGAATTTGAATGATAGTCTGTGCAATGTCATCTATATCATCGGGGTTAACCAGCGCCCCTAGTTTACCATGACACAAGGCATCAATGGCAGCATCTTGATTACCCCCCACTACGGGTTTACCGCAGGCTAAAGCCTCTAGGTAAACTATGCCAAAACCTTCACCTTTACTAGGCATGGCAAACACATCACAAAGATTATAATAATCACACAGTTCGTCGTCGGGAACAAAACCCCCTAAGGTGACATAGTTTTGTAATTGCAATTGGGTGATTAACTGCTCAATTCTGGGTTGATCATCTCCCTTACCCACAATTATGTAATGAACATTGGGAATTACCGAGCGAATTTTCACCATGGCTCGGATCATCTGGTCATAGCCCTTATACTGTTCTGAGGCTGATAATCTCCCCACTGTTAATATTACCGGTTGCTCTGGTGTGAGGTGATGGCGGGTTAATAAATAGGCTGGTTTGGCTGCTGGTTGAAATTGACTAGGGTTAAATGTGTTATGGAGGATAGAGACTTTTTCAGGATTCAGGTTTTGTTCTTTTATTAAACGATCGCCTGTGTAGCGACTCACTGCTAAAATGCGATCGCCATGGTGTAGAGCTTGCTGTAACTTAGGGTTGTCAATATTCCAAGCATCCACACCATGGGCGACAGTCCAATAGGGAATACCGAAAAGGCCTTTGAGTTGATGGGCAACGGGGGTAAAATTTAGATGGGTAGAAATAATTAAATCAGGACGGTTGAATATAGCCCCTACCAGCAACTGGGCAGCAAAAGCCGGCGTTCTCAGGGATAATGGGACTATGCCACTACAGTGGAACTTGGTTTTACCTACAGTGGTAGAATCTGGATGGGGTTTTGTGTCATGTTTGATAAATATCTCATAGTTAGCATCAGGGTAAATATTTTGCAGAGCTTCCAGGAAGAAAGCCGAATAAGTTTGGATACCGCCCTTAAACTCAAATAAATTGGGTATCCACAGATGTATTTTCATCCGTGTTGTCATATTTTCAGTATTAGTGTATCAACTATTGTTTGACCCCACTCTAACCCTCACCTTGTAAGGGGGGGACTGGATTTTATTGTTTTTTGTGTGTTCCCCAATCCTTCTCAATCCTTCCCAATCCCTGTTCCCTAAGATAAAAATTACCTGTTTAATACTTTCCAAACATCCTCTAAACAGGAAATCGCTGCTGGAGTACATCTAAACTCCTGCGGACTAAAAATCTTCTAATTATGATCACCAACACCGACGCAGCAGCAACGGAAGCAGTCACCTCTGCTAATGCACCTCCAGGTTGAAGCAAGCCTAACCCCGGTAAAAACCAGGAAACAAATCCTAACCAATTGCCACAAAATAACTTATGACTTGCTGTAATATCAATGACTCTGATAATTATCCCCAAAACCACAAAGCCCAGGAACACACCTATAGAGCCAAAATTAAGGTAAAGTTCTAGAACTTGCCCCACACCGACACTAGTACCCTGGGCAAATTCTTGTCCTGTATATAAGGACACTATATCACCGCTACCACCAAAAGCAGGTTTACCAGGCCATAAAAGACGAGGGATGGGAGCGATCGCAGCCTGTAAAATGGTTGTACCATAGGCAAAGGTTGTATTTCCCCCATTGATATACTGCACCCCTTTACCTACTAATCCATTTTGATTCAGCCTGCCATCAATGGCTTCTAAATGGGATTGATTAGTAAAGTCAATAATTTCAAAGTTAGTAAAGGTTTCTAGGGTAGTTCCATATCTTGATTCTATACTTTGTCCTCCCCACACAGTGGCTCGAATGTCTCCCCTGTCCCTCATATAGGTGACATACACAGATAACCCCAAAACCAATACTAAAAAACCAATCAGTAAGGTGTGCCAATAGGGGCGGTAAAAACTTGATATAAAAATTAAAATTACTAAAGTGGCGGCGGCACCGTAACCAATAAAGCCTAGAGTAGTGATTGTAATCACTGGAATCATACAACTAACAGCAATCCACAAGAAAAAAGTTTTTCTATCTTGCTGATACCAACCCCGCCAACAAGCCAAACACAGACCCACCACGAATAAGTATACTCCTGATGCAGAAATACCCTGGAAACCGGGAATCCTGCCGATGGTGGGGGAAATCAGAAGGAAGAAGAATAAGCCCAATAGCAGCACCCTGGTTGGTAACTTGATATCAGGATTTTGGGGAACTTCCCGAATCCAACTGGGTTGCCAAAACCGTAGTATCCAATAAGCTAGGATGGTGCTACCCACTGCAAAGCCCATCACACCATAGACACTTTCAATGAAACCCAGAGTAACTTCAGTATAGTTAGTCCCTGATTGCAGTAAATATGCAGCTTGTGGATTATACCAAGGTAAAGCCCAAATCAGCGCCCCGGTAAAATGAATCACTGATAAATTCAGCAGGTAAGTAAGGGGTAACCCCACGCTGGGAATTTTGCGACTCCACTGGTTGCGGAGTACCAAGGCGAATACAACTACCCAAATTACTAGCCAAGTAATTAACTCTGAGCGATTTTCCATCAAGTTAGTTTTCTGCTTGCTGTAAATAATCTCTCACAATTTTAGTAAAATCTTGGGCGACTTCAGTCCAATCTCGCGGTTGAAAATCTTGGTATACTCTGCGTGCCATAGCTGCTAATTCTTCCCGGTGTTCATGACACCATTGCAGTTTTTCCACAAAAGCATCGGGACGGCGAATGGGTACTACCCAACCGGTTTGATTCTCAACTATGATATCTGGGGCGGAACAGTTAGTCGTGGCGATGATGGGTAGCCCAGAGGCATGAGCTTGAGCTAACACGGCTGGGTAACCATCTTCAATGGTAGGAAAAATGAAAACATCCCCCCACGCATAAAACATGGGCAATTTAAAATGGGGTTGTCTATTGATGAACTCCAAGTGACTGTATTTTTGAGCGGTTATTCTAGATAAAAGGTTTTTTGTTTCGTCAGAGATACTACCGATAAATCTAAATTGAAAATTGTTTCCCGCTGCGGAAATAATTTTTTCCAGGTCACTTGCACCTTTACGATAGGAAAATGTGCCTACCATCAAAACTCTTAGTGGTTGATTAGTAATAATACGCTCAACTCGCTCATTAATAACACGTAAGGATTCAGGTCGAAACTTTTCTGTTTGATTTCCAGAAAGCATCAATCGCAATTTGTGATGGTTAAATCCCTGTTCCAGAAAAGATTGGTACGCAAAAGACGAAAGGACAAAAACTAAGTCTGCTAGTTGATATTCTCTTTCTTCTTTAGAGATTATCCATGGACTGGGCTTGTCTATTTTTATGCTAACCCTTTCCTCCTCTTCCTTGAGAATTTGGAATTGAGTTTTGATATGGGATGAACCTCTGGCTAATATTTTTAGGAATGGTTTGTGAGCATTTTTGTGGAAAATTTCCTCAGCGATACCACTAAACACATAAGTTACATCAAATTCTTCTTTTAGCAATTTTTTGGCAGCCCAGTTTGAAAAGATAGCATGGTCAACCTGCTCAAAATCTAAGTCTAGTTTTAATTGACTAAATATAGACCTCAATTTATTGAAAATGCGCGTAATAATTCCGTGTAACACAAATGATCTGACGCTTTTTTTGGGAATGCCAAATTTCTCTACTATATATTTGGGATAGTTAGTGAATAAGGTGACATCATGCCCTTGGTTGATTAACTCTCTGGCTAGATCAAAAGCATGAAAGCGTCCGTGGACAACGATAGCAATTTTTAAGGGGGTAATTTTTCGGTTATTCATACTTGTTAAATAGATAACATGGCTTTTAGGCGATCGCCATAAGTGTTTTGACCTTGAGTAATCAGTAAATGGGCTTGCTGTGCTAATCGTTGCCGTTCTTGGTCATGGTTTAACAGCCAGTGGGTTTTTTCTACCATTTCAGTAACACTCTTAAAATACACCACCGCTTCACCTTCTTGACCAAAAATTTCTCGGTGTTCTGGGGTGTCTTCTGTTAACATACAGGAACCAACAGCAGGAACTTCAAAGGTGCGCATACAGTTACCATCGCGATTTGCCCTCCTGACTAAACACAAAGAGATTTTAGCCGCCTTAATCACCCTTCTCAGGGTAGGAACATCAGCCTGTCCCCTGGTGTAAGCTTTAGTTTGTGGGTATTTTTCCCAATAACTGCCATATAAGCCTAGGTTGATTCCTGATTGGATTAAAGCATACATATAAGGGACGCGATCGCGATCGGCGCCCCCAGCAAATACCACATCCGCAGCTGGGGTACTGGGGTTAAGTGAGTCTGGGGGATAGAATAAATCCTCATCATAACCAAAGGGGAGATATTCTACCCGGGGACAACCCGCCTGGAGTAAGTCCCCGATATTCCCCCGGCGGGGAGAAAAAACAATGTCATAATAGGGTAGTGCCTGAAAAAACCAAGGTGCATAGTGGGCTTGATTCCAAGGGTCATCAGTGAGGAAATTTAATCTTTTAATACCCATAGCGCCAATTTCCCCTAGGGCTTGACTATCAATGGGGGCTATACCGGTGGTTAATAGCCATTGGGGGGAGAAGCTGCGACAATGTTGGATGACTTCCTGGCTAAATCCCCTGAGGTTAGAGGGATATCTACCCCGGAAATGCCAATTAAAGGTTTTTACCCATTTCGGGGCTTGGTAGGCTAAATCTGTGTTGATAAGTTGAGGATCTAAATTCAGGTTTTTGGCAACTTTGAAAAAAGTACCACCCAGGTGAGTTGTACCCGATAAACCAACAATCACTAATCTCATTTTAAGTTGAGCAAACCAAATTATAAGCCTTTGCTATCCCTGCAGCTGCCGCATCCACAGAATAATGACTAACCTGTAGCTGACACTGCTCGCTGAATTTTGGCTCCTGACACAAACATAAGCTGTTCTCTATGGTTTGAGCTAAACTGCTTACATCATCTGTGACGAAGATGTCACCAGTTACCCCGGGTTTAACTAAATCTGGCGCGCATCCCACAGCTTGGGAGACAATACAGGGCAATCCATGATGTAATGCCTCATTCACTACTAGTCCCCAGGTTTCCGAGTAGCGACTAGGTAATATTAGCATATCTGCTGCATGATAATAATTACTCAGTTGCCTTTGATTCTGAAAACCGAGAAAATGCACTTGAGTATGAAGTAAACTGTCAGCCTGTTGTTGCAGTTGTGATTTTAATTCGCCGTCCCCTAAAAACAAGACTACTAGCTGTTTTTGAATTTCTGGGGATAGCTGTTGAATTGCTGGTAAGATTAAATCTACACCTTTTCTATAACTCAGTTTCCCTGAAAATAATAATGCCCTGGCGGTGTCTGTAATATTTAATTGTTTACGGGTAGTATTTCTTAATAATCTGCCAGCGGGTGCTTCTAGTTCAAATGGCTGGGTGTTAATACAGTAAGGGGAAAATACCAGTTTACTGTCTGGAACTCCTAATCTCTGGAAATGTTTTTGGGAATTTTCACCAATATAAAGTAAATGAGAGCAACTCTGATAAATTAAGGATAAAGTGCGATCACGTAACCAAGATTTAATTTTACTTCGTTGAATGGCATGATCTGTTGTTTCTGCGCGCAATAAAATAGAAACTCGCGATTTCCAGGCTTGATAAAAAGCGGCTTGGTATAAACGGTGATTATAACCTGTAGTTAACACAGCCTTTGGCTGTACTTCCCTTAAGGCTACTGCTAAACCTTGAGCAGAAACCTGCTCAAAACACTGCGCTCCTCCGGTTTTGACACTGGATAAAAACTTTGATGAATATCCTGAGAGCAAATCTGTATCCCAGGCAAATTTTGCGCCAAATTCTTGATCTTTATACCCCACTACACTAAAATCCGAACCATAGATTACAGTGATGGGTATGTCCAGTTCTTTGCTTAATTGACGATAAACAGGCGCACGATACTGAATAGGATGTGTTTCTATAACAGCTAACATTTCATTTATTTATTAGTTTTTTTGGTTTTTATGCACCCTGGAAAATTGTTTAATGTCTGCTGTGCAAAAACTTTACAGGTTTCAATCAAAAATGAAGTGCGATTATACTGAGGAATACAGACAGAGAAAAACGGATTTTCTATATATTCATTTCTAATTTCCATGTTTAGTTTTTAATCTCCATGTTTAACTGCTACTAACATATCAAACCCTTGAACTAAAACACAGTCCAAAGGTTTACCCCCCCCCGCAAGATAATCTTTCAGTCTATATATTTTATACCCAAAATCAATTAAAATCCTTTGAGCATCACCAATTTTACCATCAGGTTTCCTAGCTTCTGCCCAATCACAAAATTCAAACAAAATAATAGGTGCATTAGGCGAACTTAACAATTCTTTCGCACCCGCAAATACAGAGGCTTCATATCCTTCTACATCAACCTTGACCAAATCAACTTTATTTATTTGCTCATTTTTGATAATACTGTCTATAGTTTTTGTTTTCACCTGGATAGGATCATTATTAAATTGTGCGCCGAGGGAACCCATACCAAAATGGTCTATGGGGGCTTCATAAAAGTTAATGTTTGATTCGTCTTTTTCATCAGCCGCTAAGTTGAAAGCCTTGACATTAGTTAATAAATTAGCCTCTATGTTATCTTGTAGATACCTAAATATTGTGGGTGATGCTTCAATTGCAATTACTGAAATATTTTGTTTCTCCAATAATTTGGCGGTAGTAATTGAAAAACAACCGATGTTGGCTCCAATATCCAAAAAAACTGCATTTTTGGTTAACTTTTTCAAGCTCAATTCCAAAGAATTCGGTTCATAAACTCCATCTATGAGTAAACTAAAACTTATAGGTTCTCTCGGGCTCGGTAAAAAAAATTGGCAACCATCAGGGGTTTTAATTACTCTATTTTTTACATTTAAAGAATTGCCTAAAATCAATCTCGCTAATCTGTATTTACCCTTAAACCTAGGTAATCGGGCAAATACAGGAGCGATAATATCCAGCCTAATCTTAGTCAAGTAATCCATAATGCTTAAATAAATTGATTAAAGTTGATTCTTACACAAAAATTAAATAACAATTTTTTCTGCTACTAGCAATACTATACCACCTGTACTTGAACAAACTTTCTCATTTGGAAACTTTTCCCAACCATCAAAAAATCCTAAAATTTTTAGTCCATATTTCGGGAGATTGCGCTGAAAAAAATCGCTACAAAAGCCCATAGGATGTACCGCGCCAATTATAGGTAGTACAGAGTTTCCATCGGCAAAGAAATCAAAATTAGGAACTTCTATGACTAATTTACCACCAACTTTTAAATGATCAGAAATATCAACAAATATGCTAGAAAGATCAGTAAAATGTTCCAGTGTGTGAGCAGTATAAATGATGTCAAACTTCCTTGATTTTAATTCAGAAATATGTTTTAACATCCTCACACCTAAATTTTCCTTGCCGAATTCCCTGCGGGTATCACTTATCTCTATACCAGTAGCATTAAAACCCTGCAATTGAGCCTGATAAATAAAATATCCCCAAGAAGAACCAATCTCCAATAAATTAAGACCTTTTGAAAAGGCTACAAGAGACGTTATCCTATTTCCAAAATATTTATCTGAACCTCGAAATTCTTGCTTTATCAGTTCAGACAACTTTTCAGATGTAGGTATATCTGTTGTTAGACCTTGTCCACCTATATAAGCTTTGTTATAGAAATCAGAAATCAACCAGGATTTATAGATAGGACTAGTGAAAAATAATCCACAATCATCGCAATGCTGAATTTTAATAACTCGATACTTTTTAGCAACCGTCTTCAATTTATGTGATTTACAATGTGGACAAAATTCTTGTTGAACAAAAAGGGATTGCATGAAAAATTCTATTTTAGGTATGATTTTATTCATTTATTTTTATTTTCGTGACTTTAAATGGAAAAAGAATAACGCGAATAATCAACAATTAATCAATGCTTAAAGTTGATTTTTCACCACCTGAAACTGAGCCTGATAATTCCACTCATCTAAAATCCGCTGTCTTCCCCGTTCTCCCATCGCCCTCATTTCTGTAGGATGCTCTAAATACCAGCGTAAAGCATCAGCGATACTATCAGCATCTTCAGGATTACAGGCTAACCCATAACCCGGTTCTACATACATCTGTTCCCAGTCGGGTAAATTTGACACCAGCAAGGGTAAGGCACAAGCTAGGTAGTCAAAAGGCTTATTAGAAGCACCTGTCATAGGTTCTCTGGTGGGCTTCATGAATAATGACAACCCAACATCACACTGACTACACCATTGGAGTAACTCAGAGCGCTTAGGTAATGTTCCCACATATTCAATACTGTCACCTATACCAAGATTATGAGCAAATGTTTTTAGTTCTTGAATATAACCCCGATGTCCAATAGTTTCATACCCTGCAAGTTTCAGTTTGACTTTACAGGGGAACGTAGCCAAAGCTTGAACCACTGTAAGAGGAATTTGAGGGGGGACTATTGAGCCATGATACCAAAGCCAAACTTCATCTTGTTTTTTGAGTGGCTGATTATGATATACTTCCTCCTGATAGGGACAATTCCAAACGCAAAAAACCGGTTTATCAGTCCCAGTTTGGCTCACAAACTTCTCTACCCTTGCTTGATTAGGTAAAATCGAGAAATTAGCAGCACTAGCTAACTTAATTCGCCCCTGTGAACACCAACGCATAAACAAACTATCGGGGGTGGTTGTGGGTGAATCATGCTCATGGTAAATCACCTTGACTTGGGGCAAAAAAGTTAATATATAAGCCAGGGGACAAATTAAAATATCTGAAGCATAGACCCATTGGGGTTGCCAACGCAACACCCACATCACCACCCACAGGCAAAACCGGATATAATGTAATTTCTGTCGCCAACCAGGACGACAAAAGGGAACTTGATATACAGTAATCTGAGGGTGGGGGGGGAATTTCAAAGCATTTGCTCCCGCTGCTCCCGTACCCAAAAACAGGACTTCCCAACCATCATTTCCCAAAATCCGCGAACTATGTTCTAAAGGAGGATAGCCTGCGGGGTTGGTGTATTGGATGTATAAAATGCGTTTTAATGGCTGTTTTTTGCTGTAAGTCATCTTATCCGCTAATAGTCTCGATAGATACCGGACTTGTTAAAGAACTCCGGTAACTGGGCGTTTTTTGTACAAGGACGATTAAATCTGCTCCTAAAGCTGATGTGTAAAACCTATTATTAATATACAGAGATTAAGCCAGATGAGTTACATCTAATTCACGTCTTCACGTCGTACAAAATAAATAAGGTGGTTAATCAGCCTTTCTCTTACAGAATATTTCCATATATGGGATATCAGTGGTTTGGAGAAAATTTAAAAAATATCTATAATCCTTATACTCATCTAGCACGAACTGTGATAAGTCAGAAGTGACATAATTGAATACATATCTGTTATCTAAACCATAGATATAAGAAACTGATTGAATAGTCTCCCGGATAAAAGACGGCAAATTAGCTTCAAAACTTATAAGTGGTATTGCTTTTGATAAGCCACTTATAGCCTCTATCTCACAACCTTCTACATCTATTTTGATATAGTCGGGAGAACCAAATTCATATATTAAATCATCAATGGTTACAACATTAACAGTATATGATCCTTTATATAAAGTGTTCTGAATTGCTTCTAATTCTTGTTTATGCTTAACACTAAGTGTATTAAATGCTGAACCTGGAGATGTTACATAGAATTTTTCTATACCTGCTTTACTGCCTATGGCTTTATCAACCAAAGTAAAATTTCTATTTTTTGAGAATCTTCTTTTAAGAATCTTAACGCATCTCTTATCAGGCTCTACAGCAATAACTGAACAGCCAAGTGATAAATAAACATCAGTTTTGTTCCCAACATTAGCACCAATATCGAAAATTAAACTCTGGGAAGGTAATCTCGATTGAGATATATCGAAAAATTGTTTTTGATGTTTGAAAAATAAAGGATTATTAAATTTTGCATATTCAAGATGTACTTTTGAGTATTCCCATGATTCATAAAGTCCAGTTATTGTTAATAATTTCTTAAGTACTGATTTAACTTTTTCCATTACTGACAACATATTCATACTTTTTTTACTTATTTCTGTGCAATTACCCAAACAACGTATGAGTAAGACTTCCTATCATACATGGCCAGTTTATGTAAAGGATGCCAAGGTGCATGGGGAATTGGTTTATGTACAAGTCCTAAACCTCCGAGAATAGGCATCAAAGGATTTCCCCAGCCATCAGCTGAGATGACTTTTGAGAATTTTTGACATAGAAACTGTAGCCCATGAGGTGTATATCGCCAATAATCTTGATCTCCAGAAACTCCAAACTTGGGATCTCCATGAAAAGGAGTCATAAAACAGGTTGTGTGAACCATAATTCCTCCAGGTTTAAGAACTCTATAAGATTCATTAAAGGCTTGATTAGGATAACATTCAATATGTTCTAAGACTTGATCGCTAACCACCGCATCAAATGTCTCATCAGGAAAATTCAGATCACAAATATTATACTCAGGGTAAGCTGCGGAAATAATTTGTTCTTCCCTTGCTCCCACTAATTTACATAGATAATCAGAATGGCTAATGGACAAAACTTTTCCCTGATATTCAAATCCTAGGCTTGCTTTTTGTATGCGGTGATACATTGCATATCTGACAATGTGTTCACCTTTACTCATACCAAATATAGATATATCCCAAAGTGATTGAGCAATTTTAATTAAAGGTTTTGACAAAAACATTTTAATTGTCCTATAACTAATGATTTTGTTATTTAAGATAATAGTTTCTAACTATCCCAATTACAGTTAAGTGTTAGAGCATATAATCCTATATAAGCCCCCACATCTACAAATAAATCACCCACCTTAATATTACCCATAATATGATGCCACACATCAGGCTCATACACCTCTGGAACACCTCTAAATTCCGGTAATACCAAAATGGTATCAGAACCATTTATTTTACGTTTTAACCCATTTTTACCCACCACGGAAATCAAAGTATTATAAATAGGGCGGACAAAATTCCATAACCCGTTATAGTTATTTAACCATCGGCTATGTCGTAACTGAGTGGCTAGTATTTCTAATAAATTCATACTGATATAAGATCCCCGATTGATTAAAAAGCCTTTTGAACCCCTGCCTGGCGATAAATTAACTTCATCCTCTCAGCTACCATCTCCATGGTTGGCGGCGGCGTAATCCCGGACTGGAGTCGATCTAACTGCTCCCTATTCTCACAGAGAAATTGTAATTCCTCACCCCAAGCCTTTATACAACCAGCTTCAACAAGTATACCATTAACATGATGCTCCACTAACTCCTTAATGCCCCCCAAATTGGAACCAATTACCGGAACACCCGCAGCAAAGGCTTCTAACACCACCATTGGCCCTGTTTCCAACCATTGGGAAGGAACAGCGAGTAAGTCGTAATTTTTCATAGTATTTACGACTTGTGCCGCTGATACGGGAGTTTTCCAGTTAATGCGGTGATCATTGCGGGATAAATGTTGAATTTTTGCTTGGTAAGAATCACCAGGGGTAGATTGGCAAATGCCGTAAATATCTAAGGTAGCATTGAGTTGGGGGTAGGCGACAAAAGCTTGAATGAGAATATCAATTCCCTTGGTGGGATCAAGACGACCAAAAAAGACTAGCCGCAAGGGTGGGTTAGATCCCTTATCCCCAGAGGTGGGGGAGGAAAGGGGAGAAAATTCCCTCGGTTCTGGGGGAAGTTCTTGACATAAACCCTGACGAATAACCGTAATTTTTCCTTGGGAAACCTGGTTCAGGATTAAAACATCTTTGACCCAATTACACACAGCGATAATATGATCAACCTCTAACATTAAAGATTGAAAGGCTTGGGTACGACAATTGACTAATTCCCCCATTTGTAATGCAGTCCAAATACCTCCACTCAGATTAATTTGTGTGAGAGTTGCGCCGACTATAGGCGGTAAGTTGCTAATTGTCTGAGCAATGCTTTTACTTATCCCCAAGCTTTGGAGAGTACAAGCAGTACATTGAGATAATTGAATTTGACCATCACACACTTGATTTCCCCACCGTAATAAAGTACCCCGTTGACAGCTAACGGTGGGGGTATGATAAGTGAAAATAACTGGTATTCCCCTGGATTTAGCCAACCTGACTAGGCGTAGAGATACACCACGGGTGAAAGCATGGAGATGAATTAAATCTGGTTGTTCTGCATCCAGGACTTTACTAAACTCCATAGCACCTAATTCATCCCCCTGGCCATAGATTTCTTTGAGATGTTTCACCTGGGGGGATATGGCGAAGCGCCTCACGGGGATTTGGTTATAGATGTAAGATTGATTAGCTGGTGCTGGTGCTGTGATGATGTTGGTAATTCCCTGTTTGGTTAATTCTCTGGCTAATGCTTCGACATAAATTTCTGTCCCTCCCATGGGATCTGGGTGAAAGCAAAAGGGAAGATGAATAATTTTCATTGTTCATTAACTAACAGTTTTATCCTTTATTAACCCCCTAACATTTTGATTATTTAGCTTTTATAAGCATTAACATATAAGCTTTCATGAAGTCTCCACCAATCATCACCATCTATATTGTATGCTTCTTCTAATGCACCATAAGTGGATTCTTCTATACGGTTAAATCCTATCTCTCTCAAATACAATTCTAGCGTTTGATAATCCCATCCAAATTTATGATCTCCTCCCATCCTAAACATTTGGTTAATTATTTCCATTTCTGTCTTCATGGGTTTTACGGTTCCGCCAAGATTAACTAATTTGGCGAAAAAATCTTGATCATTTCTACAATAAGCAGATATATACTTGCCGGCATCAGGTACAATTATTCTGATTGACCCGTTATCTTTGAGTGTTCTATAACACTCGCTTAAAAAATATAGGCTATCATTAAATTCTAAGTGTTCAAGAAAATGCTCACAGTGAATGTGAGCAACTTGACCATCTTCAAAAGGCAGACTATCTCTTAAATCATAATAATAAACATCCCGAAGATGACAAGCAGTATCTATATTAACCCAATTTGGTATTATGTTTTTTCCACATGCAAAATTAACTAATAAATCTTTACCCTCGATTTTTTTTGTTTTTTGGCTATAAAATGTATCTAGGATAATTTTCTGATATATTTTTTGTAGTCGATTACGAATATCCCGCAAATCAGCTATGGTGCTTTGCGTAATTAGATTATTGATAATAAGTTTGATCATATGTTTCATAATTATAAACCTTTTTTCAGAAAATCTTTCAAGTTAAACATCAAGAAATTATCCTTTTGAATTGCCGATAAATTAAAGCGATCGCTGTGATTACCTCACTTTCAATACCTGTTTAGCAACAATTTTTAGTTGTTCATATACTTTTTGACCTACGAGAGTCCCAAACAAATGAATTAAAATATCCGAGTGTAACCCAAAATGGAGTTGATATTGAATTGCTTTTATGTAACAGCGACGTGCATCATCTAGCATTTCAGCACCAAAGTATTGATCAGCTAATGTGAGATAATTAATCCCATAAACCCTTGACTTAGCTTTGCTTTTTTCATCTTGACGTTCAGTTTCACTAAACACTTGTTTTAGCACTTGAAATATAATTGACTCTCCTGTTTTATCAAGAATAATAGATCGGTGATGATTTTGAGGATGAACACGATAATCTGCCAAAACTTGATCGCAGTAATAAAAATCCCATTTTTTAGCAATGCTAGTTGAAAGATACCAATCACAAAAGTCAAATCCAGGTGGCACAGGTAAACCTTCTGCCCATGCCTCTTTTCTAGCGATTGTAGTTGGTGCTGGTAAATAATTTTTTTCTAACAGCGGAATCAATTCATTTCCCGGTGTTGGTAGATTTTGACGCTGTACATTCCCACTAGGAGCAGTGATTTTTCCTTGGGGATCAATCATGGCTATATCACCATATACTAATCCTACTTGAGGATACTTTTGTAAGATAGGAACAACAGTTAATAAGAAATCAGATCGATAGCGATCATCTGAGTCAATTCTTGTCACAAATTGACCTCTAGCTTCTTGAAAACCTCGATTGACGGTTGCAAAAGCTCCTTTATTCTGAGGGTGTCGGATATACCGGAGTCGATAATCAGTATAAGAACGGACTATTTGTTCAGTGCCATCTGTAGAGGCATCATCAACAACTACAACTTCAAAATCATAATTGCCTTGTTGGGTAAATATACTATCAAGGCATTCAGCAATATATTTTTCAGTGTTATATGCTGTTACGGTGAAGCTGACTAAGGGAGTTGATGAAATATGAGTTGACATGACCACTTTCTTCTAGTTTAGAGATAATATCTTGACTGTTTATTAAGATCAACTTCATCAATTGACAAATAGATTCTATCATTCCTGGATTTATTGTTTGACCAGTAGGTAATAAAAATACTCGGTCAGCAACTTTTTCTGTATGGGGTAATAGTAAACCAGCATGAGGAAAATAAGAACGATAAGGTTCCATTCTGTGGCAGCCAGGATGGAAGTAACGCCTAGCCAAAATATTTTCTGCCCATAATATTTCAATAAATTGATCGCGGGTAAATTCTACTATCTCTGTATTTAACTCACAAACAATATATTGATAATTAAATTTCTCAGATTCGTCATAAGCTAAAAAACGCAGAGCGGAAATTGACTCTAGTCCTTGTTTATAAAGATGGTAGTTTCTTTGATTAATTTCTATTGTCTGTGCCATATTTTTTAGAGAAGTTAATCCCATAGCGGCACTGACCTCATTCATTTTGCCATTAGTACCGATATAAATGACATTTTCATAGCCTGAAAAGCCAAAGTTTTTCATCAACCTAATTTTAGATGCTAATTCGTCATCATTGGTAACAATTGCTCCCCCTTCTAAGGTATTAAAAAATTTCGTGGCATGAAAACTAAAAACTTCTGCGTTGCCAAATCCACCTATCATTTGACCACGATAAGAACAAGCAAAAGCATGAGAAGCATCAAATAATAGTTTTAAGTTATGACGTTGAGCGATATCTGTAAGTGCTTCAACATTACAAGGTTGTCCCCAAAGATGAACTGCTAAAATTCCAGTTGTGCGGGGTGTGATCAAAGCCTCTACTTTTTCTGGATCAATTAGATGAGTTTCTGGGTCAATATCACAGAAAACGGGTGTAATTTCTTGCCACTGTAAAGCATGGGGAGTAGCTATAAAGGTAAATGAAGGAACAATTACCTCTCCACTCAGTCCAGAAGCTCTAATGGCAATTTCTAAGGCAACAGTGCCATTACAAGCCGCAATACAATGTTTAACACCTAATACTTGAGCTATTTCTTGTTCTAATTGCTGGACAAAAGGTCCATTATTAGATAGCCAACGGTTATCTAAAATTGTATTGACATATTGAAGAAATAAATCGCGATCGCCAATATTAGGACGACCAACGTGTAGTTTTTCTGCAAAAGTGGGGTCTGCACCAAAGATTGCTAAATCTTCTAATTTGGTTTTTAACATTGATTAATAGTCTCCAAAATAATTTTCCTAGTGATTTTTTGAGAATTTTTGGTGAATAGAAACATGCCTTCGGCACGCTGGTGCGTAGCTTTCTTTTTAAAGAGTACGCTACTACACAAGCAAAATTCCCCTGTGCAGACTAACGGGAAATTAAGATTTACAAACCCATGAATCTGGTGTTTTGTCTGTGTAACCGTGAATTATAATTGCTCAACCTGATATTAATTCAGACTTTACAAATACTCTCTCAGATCATTAAAAACGGTTCTTGCGTAGATTTTATGGTAATCGAGGATTGATAACAACAAAACCCTTACGAGGTAAGGATTATAAACAATTATGCCCAATATTTTCAATGAAATGCCGACACAATAAGGCTTTCAATGATTTTGAACTGGGTTCTCCATAAAAAGTACCGAAGAACCTTAAAAACAAACTTCATGGGTTATTTCTGACGATACAAATTAACACTTATACGAGTTTACTCGAATATAACCTGACCCTAATCTCTGCTCTTTAGAAAGAACAATAAACTTCTCAGGAATTAAACCCACATTTCGGGTAAGAGTATCTATATCATCCAATGAAAATAATAGTCCTTCAAATCCTCTGTTTTTATCAGATAAAGAATTAAAAGACTTCATGGGAGAATAATAGCCTATACGAAATAAAAACTTTGCCAAATTTCCACCTAAGCTATCACTGAATGAAATATATGGATTCCTGTATCGCACATTGAAGCGGAATTGACCATTTGGTTTCAGAATACGATATACCTCCCGAATATAGTTTTGAATTACCTCAATCTCTAAGATATGAATAAAAACACCACTGCAAATAACTAAATCCACTGATTCACTATTAATTTCACTTAAATTATCTCCATCAGTTAGTTTAAGGTGACATCGAGGATTATTACCAACTAACTTTTGCGCTTCCGAAATCATTGCTTCTGAAATATCAAATCCCCATATTTCTGCGTCTTCATATTTGAGCAAAAATCGCTCAACTACAGCACCAATACCACAACCAATTTCAACAATTTTTGGTTTATGAGGTAAATCCAAATCAGACACAAGCCAAGATACCCGTTCATCTAATAATTCATCGAATCTTTGATCTGTACGATCTTCTCCATAAAGGGTATCTACCCGGTTGAATTTTAGCTCTGTAAAGTCATTGACTTCCCAAAACTGTTTTAGGCTACGCAAATAATTTTTTCGATTTACGGACATAGATTTTATACCTTAACTAAAATTGCCAATGTACGGGAACATCAGGAACGGAATCCTGAATTTTTTCGATGATTATTGGATCTAATGCACCCAGTTCCACTGCTTGTAAATTAGTTGTAACTTGACTAGGGTTTCTCATACCGGGAATAACTACCTCAACTTGAGGATGGTGCAAAACATATCTCAATGCTGAAACAGTAATTCCACCAGGTAATTTATCCAAAAAATCTAATTTTCTTGAACTGTTTAATAACCATTGTTGATCGCGTGCAGGTAAATACCTACGCCAATCATTATCAGCAAAATTTGGTTGTTGATGAAGGTATTTATGACTTAAGAATCCTGATGCCAAAGGAACTCTAGCGATAAATTGATATGCAGGATTTAGGTGGTTAAACAAAAACTCCTCGGCTCGGCGATCTAAAATATTAAAAATCGCTTCAATTACATTACCAAAAGAATATTCTACAACTTTTAAAGCCCCTTTTACAGTTTTGGAGCTAACGCCATATTGCTTAATATATCCTTTCTGAATTAATCCTGTGAGTATAGAGACATCATAACCATTCCAGTCGAAGTCATCAGGAGGGCTGTGGAATAGCAAAATATCAATGCAATCTACCTTTAAGCGTTTTAAGCTATTAGTAACAGATTGCTCTAACCATGGTGATGAAAAATCTTGATAACTACAACCTTGATGATCTTGGCGATTTCCAAATTTTGTACAGATTCGCAACTTGTCTTTGGGATAATGCTTAATAGCTTTACCTAAAATTTCTTCTGCTCGTCCCCATCCATAAGCATCAGCAGTATCAAAAAATTGTATTCCTGAATCTATAGCTAATGTCAATCCAGCGGTTGCCAGTTTTTTTACCAGTCTCCTTATCTTCATCCATATCAATTACCCATCCTAAATAATTACTGAGATCAGTATAAAATTCATGGGTAGATAGTTGAAGATTGGCAACAACTAAATGAATAAGTTTATAATCCTCTAAGGCTGATTCAATCGCTTTTTTGGTTGATTCGGGTGTTGTATACTCGATTTTTTTGTAAAAATTCATGGCCAATCAATATTGTACGGATAAATCAATATTTCTAATCACTTTTGCCGGGACTCCGTAGGCTACTACACCAGGGGGGATATCTCGCACTACAACTGCTCCAGCACCAATAATGGAATTTGCACCGATGGTAATGCGATCGCTTACCGTCGCTCCAATTCCTATCCATGCTCCTTGTTTGATGGTTGTTCTACCACCAATATGAACCCCCGGACCAATATGGACACCATCTTCAATCACACATTCATGATCTACACTAGCAGCAGTGTTAATTATGACGTTATTACCAACTTTGGCACCGGGATTAATTACTGCTCCGGCACAAATAACTGTACCCATTCCAATAGAGACATCACTTGCTATGATAGCTTGAGGATGAATAGCAGTTACTAAATTAAAACTATTCTGTTGAATCAATTCGGACAATTCTAGTCTCGCTTGACAGTTACCTATAGCAATTAGAGAGTATTCAATGCCATCTCTATGAAGAGTTTCAAATTGTTCTCTACCGCCTAAAATAGTTGAGCTACAAAAATTTTTGCCATGCAAATATAAGTTTATATCATCCAAAAATCCGACAATTTTGTATTCATTTTTTCGCCTTATAATATCAGCTACTACTAAAGCGTGTCCTGAAGCTCCCCAGATAAAGATTTTTTTTTCATTGTTAGTTTGGCAATATCGCTTTTAGTTAAAAAAAACCAATAATCTTATTGTAATCGTAATCAAAAAGGACTGATCATTATCCTTCGGAAATTTTAGTAAAGTTTTATTACAAACTCTTATTCTAAAATTTCAGAAAATAAAAACCATTTTAGGAAGAGGGTTTGATTATTTTTAATAAAAATTGTGATTAGGAGGCACTCCTGTAAGCAATTGAAATGGCGCAAACTGGTTTCAAAATGAGAGAGAATTGCTCTAGACTTATTTACTGGCTTCAGCAATCAATAAAGAATCTGGGCGAGTTTCCAAATTCATTAGTTCAGGTATATTACTGCTTCCATAATCGAAATATTTGATATGCACGAATCCAGCTTCATTTAAGCGACGAGATAATTCCTCTCTATCGTAGAGCCATCGGTGTCCCCACCAACGAAAAGCAATATTAATCATTTCTCCTCGCGTTTTTATTTGCTGATATTCATCTAGTTGTAACCAAGCCTGATCTCGCCATTCTTCTGAACTATACTTGTGAACAATATTTTCCAGGGAAGGCATTGCTATTCTAACAATACCTCCAGTTTTAAGTATCCGGAAAGATTCAGATAGAAACTTTGATGCTTCTAAAATATCTAAATGTTCTAAAAAATGCTCATTGTAAATTAAATTACAAGAATTATCCTTGATGAAAGGAAATCCTTGAGATGCATCCCATATAATATCTACAAGATCTGGAATGTTCGCTATATCTATATTTATCCAGCCGGGAAATGCAACTTTCCCACAACCAATATTTAATTTATATGGTTCTGAAAATTTATTCAGTGCTTTCCGAGCTTTTAATTCTTGCCAATAATTCAAAAGATTTTTCCGCATAAAAAACAAATATTTTTTTTACTTCTTTAACTATTCTAGCATTTTTATGCTTTTATTGTTAGTTTTTACTCTTAAAAAAGAATATGGTTAATATTTTTGAGGAATATCTACAAATTTAAAATCCCATTGAAAAGAAGGACGCACAGCGCCAATCCAATCTCCATACCAATTAAACGGCCTCTCAATGTCACTTACCTCAAACATTAAGGCTTCATCCATATGAAACAGGATACTAGAAGTATCTTTTACAATTAAAAGTCTAATTGTATACATTCCATTATTCAAAAAATTTCCAGGAATATGGCAAATTGAACAAACTAAACCTACTGGAGCTATTTCAGGCTCTGATATAGCATTAAAAACACAAACATCCTGTTGATTATATAGAAAAAAGCTTATATTTAGCTGTGCATTGGGCAAAAAGTTCCAATATTCAAATGTTATTTGAATTGGGGTAGAAACATTTATTATGTCCAGGCCATTATCTTTTTCTGAAGCTACTTTGACATAATGTAAGCGTATATATTCATTTCCTGGTGCCAATTCAGGATCATCCCAACTCTGGGCTGTTTTATTGGAGAAACTGTTGGAACAATAATTAGAGATAATTTCTTCCGGCATTCCTGTTGCTATTAGCTCCCCACTATTGAGCCAGATAACCCTATTACAAAGACTTTGGATAGCTGTGATATTATGACTAACAAACAAAACTGTTCTCCCTTCTGAACTTGCTACATCCTCCATCTTCCCCAAACACTTCTTTTGAAACTGAGCATCCCCCACCGCCAAAACTTCATCCACAATCAAAATCTCCGGTTCTAAGTGCGCCGCCACCGCAAACGCCAACCGCACATACATCCCCGAAGAATATCGCTTTACAGGCGTATCCAGAAACTTCTCCACCTCAGCAAAGGCCACAATCTCATCAAACTTCCGCTTAATCTCCTCCTTAGCCATCCCCAAAATCGCACCATTGAGAAATATATTCTCCCTACCAGTTAATTCTGGATGAAACCCAGTTCCCACCTCCAATAAACTCGCCACCCTACCCTTAATTTTAATACTGCCAGTAGTAGGTTCAGTAATGCGGCTTAAAACCTTCAATAAAGTTGATTTTCCCGCCCCATTGCGCCCAATAATCCCAACTCGATCGCCTTGTTTAATCTCAAAAGAAACATCCTTTAAAGCCCAAAATTCCTCAAAAGCTGGATTTTCATTTTTAGCTTGAGGATTTAGTAACCTACCAATAGATTTCACCTTATTAGTAATCACATCTCGCAGTGCTGTATAACGTTCCTGCTTCTGATGTCCAATAATGTATTTTTTACCTAGATTTTCAACGCGAATAACTGTATCTGACATTTGCTTTACCATTTAATTATAGTATTCTTAAATTACATCTGCAAACATCCTTTCCATTTTGCGGAAGTACCAGATTCCACTTGCTAATAGTAAAGCTACTAATGCCATAGAAAGAATAAACCCTGGTAAATATAACTGCGATTTACCTCCTAGAATTGCCCAACGGAAACCGTCAATTACCCCTACCATAGGATTTAATGAGTAAAGAAATCGCCATTGCGGTGGAACAACTGTACTACTAAATCCCACAGGAGAAATATATAAACCAAACTGGACAATAAAAGGGACAATAAACCGGAAATCTCGATACTGCACATTTAAAGAAGCTAACCATAACCCCGCACCCATTGAGGCGGCAAAGGCTACAGCAATAAATAACGGTAAAGTCAAAATTCGCCAACTAGGAACGAAATTATACCATGCCATTAAAGCCAATAAAATTATTCCCGAAATCATAAAGTCTACAAAGCTCACCACCACAGCACTGGTTGGTACTACCAGCCGAGGAAAATAGACTTTAGAAAGTAAATTAGCATTGCTAATTAAACTATTGCTGCATTCTGAGAGGGAATTAGCAAAAAACTGCCAAGGTAACATGGCTGAAAATACGAGAATTGGATAAGGCGCACCTTCGGAAGGCAAATTTGCTAACCGTCCAAAAACAATAGTAAACACAACCATTGTTAAAAAGGGACGAATTAAAGCCCAAACAATACCAATAGCAGTTTGTTTGTACCTAACTAATATATCTCGCCAGGCGAGAAAGTAAAATAACTCTCGATACCGCCACAAATCTTGCCAATATTGCTTTTCTGTGCGCCCAGCTTCAATTATTAATTCTTGCTGTCCAACACTTTTTTCATTTCTGTTAGAAAATGCACTAGTTTTTTTCACACTAAACTTACCTCAATTAAAAGTTAGCCGTGAGTTATCCGCACGGGGGGGAGCCGGGGAATGAATTAAGAGGCTCAAAGCTTAAGTCGGTTTTTAACCGAATGGTTTGGCTGTATCTAATAGGGGAGGCGATCGCTACGCAGTGCTGCAAGGCGATCGCGCTAGCGCTGCTGCAAGCAGATCGCACCTATTTTTTTCCTGAGACATGACTTTCAGCTTATTATTATTCCATTTCTTCAGGCAGCCAATTTTCATCTAAAGCTTGCTCAGTAGTAAAAGCTATATCTACAGGAAATATCTTAGGTTCTAGTCCGGTTTTAACAACTGTAATATCTCTAGCATCTTGATAAGCTTCGTCAAATATTTCCAGTAAGTAAGGCTTAAGACTGGGATTCCTTTTGAGCAGTTTTTTAATTTGTTTTCTTTGTTCTATAATTGTCCCTTTCCATCCTCGACTATTATAGTTTCTCTCTTGATGCCAATAAGTTAGTTTTAGTAGATGCTCAAATAATACTATTAAGCGATTTTCTAGTTGATGCTTTTGTTCATTCCCCAAGTCTTCTAACTCTGCCAATAAATTTTCCCAATCTATAAAAGTTAAATCTTGATTACGGATATTTTTAACTGTAGTTTGTATCCACTGATAAAAATCTTGTTTATACAAGTTCTTTAGCTGATTATTGGTTTCTTTGAGTGTCTGACTCATATATGTATGAACACAGAGACAATTATCTTTATACTATAGTATATCCTCAGTCCAGACATTTTAGAGATTTTAGGCGATAGCGCTAGCGCTGCTGCAAGGCGATCGCACTCCCACTGCTGCAAGTTATCCACACGGGGGAGCGGGTGAGTTATCCACACGGGGGGAGCCGGGGAATGAATTCCCCGTCTCAAAGCTTAAGTCGGTTAAAAACCGACTGGTTTGGCTGTACCTAATACGGGAGGCGATAGCGCTAGCGCTGCTGCAAGGCGATCGCACCAACGCTGCTGCAAGGCGATCGCCCAAGCGCCCAATGAATCTAATATTTGCCATCACCTAGACAATCTAGCCGGTTTCAACCGGCTTCAGCTTTCAGACAGGGGTTTTAACCCCTGGCTCTTGGCTGGTTTACCTAGCTGTGCGCCCAACACGGGGGGCGATTGCTACGCAGTGCTTGCAAATCCTTATGCCGATGGTGAACACTATCTTATTGCCAATCTTGGCTAGTATCACAAAGAAAACTATCTGCGATCGCTGCTTCAAACCTGTAGGGACATTTTTCCGGAAAAGTTCTCAAGGGTAAGTTGGTTTCCCGTAGAGCTAAATCCACCCCCGCGGCAAAACCATCCTCTACAGCCTCAGCCATGGAAGACTTTAAGCTAGGATTGCGACGAAAATGGCGGTTGATTGCACGGCGCTGTTCTCTGATAGTCAGAAACCAACTGCGACAACGGTTTTCTGGCTGATATTCCCACTTGAGCAGATGACCTAACAAGACAGTCAGACGACTGACTAATTCTCGGTATTCCTGTCTTCCCAACCCTTCTAATTCAGCTTGTAAATTTTGCCAGTCTAATTCTGATACTTGCCTTTGTGCTAGTGCTTGTACTTGCCACTGAGTCCAGCCATAAAAATCCTCTTCGTATCGTGAAGCCCCTTCAGAATTCATAGTCTTGATATTCAGCTTCAAGGGTAAAACTTTTACTATATATTTTACACCGGAGCCGGGGAATAAGTTAAGAGCCTAATAGCTTAACCCGGTTAAAAACCGACTGGTTTGGCTGGGTGTACCCAACACCAGAGGCGATCGCCTCTGGTGTGCTGCATAATACCCAATTAATCTCATAAATTTTTGATTAACTAATATTTTGTTGTAACCAATTTTCCAGTATGTTTGGTTGACAGAAATCTCTATAAGTTAATTTCCTGTTTTGCTAGTAACTATCTTAATTTAGCTAATTTTACTGATTTATTTCGGATGGGACTCTAACTCTGACTTAATTAGACTCACAAATACACTAATAATTTTTTCTGGTTGATTTATATAATACTCATCTAAATCAACTACTACTAGATTACCAGTTAATTGCAAGAACACCCATTGATTACCATTGGTAACACAACCATAAATATTTTCAATATTATTTCCCTCCGATTGATTTAATTGGGCAGCAGCAATCATTTCTGCAATACATTGAGCGAATCCTTGTTTAAGATTATCATTTTTCGCCTCCACCAAAGCAATCACAGGAGATGTTACATATAACTGTTGAGATGATAACCCAATTAAAAAATCACAAAATCCATTTAAACCCTGCTCAATATTAACATTAAAATCAATTCCTGAAAATAAACTAATTTTATTATTTAATAATCTTCTTACTTCAATCAAAACGGGGACAATAATCATTTCTGATTTAGCTTTTTCTGTACTAATTGCTTGCGCTAAGGGAATATTATTTTGTAAGTATTTGATAAAAAAATCATCAACTGTTAACTGGTCAAAGGTAGTAAAAACATTTGTTCTTTCTTCAATGTTAATGCCAAATATTTTCGTGATTCTTTCTAGAGTAAAGTCACTATAAACCATTTTTTATAACCTTGATTTTTCTTACAAATTAACTGTCTTACTAAAAGCTGCTTGGGCTTTAGGTGTTACTATATATTCGGTAAAATAATTTGTCCGTTTTCATTTATTTAATTACTTGCTTGAAGTTTTTTTGATGCAAGTTTTCAATAAATTTTTGATGATTTGGTGATTGTAAGTTTTTATTTAATTCTCCTAAAACTTCAGCTAAATTAGTTTGAATTAACGATTTAGTTGATAATACTAATCCTGGAAATAATCTACTTTCAATTAAGCCTAAACTATCAGGTTCAAGTCTTCTATACTCACCTTCATGGAGATAAAACCAATCAATTTCTTGATCATACACTCGCCACACAATGTATTCTTTGACTCCATGACGACGATAGACATTTAATTTATCATGTGAATCGTAGGAAACTGTTGAGCCGGAAATTTCTACTATTAATTCGGGCGCACCTTCGATATAATCATCTTCACTAATTCGGGATTGTCCTCCTAATTCTGATTTTATTCTTAATAAAGCATCCGGTTGAGGTTCATTATCTAGATCTAATCTCACTGTGGTATTATCAGCTAACTCTACTCCGGGAGTATGGGCTACATAAGTTGCTAACCAACCCATAATTAAACTATGAGGGAATCCATGACCTTTATATCGTAAAGCTGCTGCCATATATACTACTCCATTAATTAATTCAACTTTTTGGGTTGGAGATATTTTTTCACAGCGTTTTTCAAATTCAAAACGATTTAGGCGATCACCATTTTCTAAAGTTGGCATTATTGGGTTGATCATTGTTAGCTCTCCTAAAGTTAACATTAAGAAAATTGCTACAAAAAAGCCTCAAGTTGTTAGTTGTTGTTTAAATTCGCAAAATCGGCTTTCCAGTTGGGATCAGGGTAAGAACTGTAATTCTACTACTGCTTTTCTGACTATTTTTTCATTTCCTCCCCCTTTCAATATTGGTACGAAAGGTAATAAACTTGATAGCTTATTCTCAAAAACTAAATTAACGTCTATTTCCCATAGATTAATAACATGATAATTTTGATAACTTTTGATTTCCCTAAATTCCGCTTCATAGAAGTTAGGAATTATTTCCCTTTGAGAGTTGGGTAAAATGTTAACTAATACCGGATAAACAGGTAAGTTATAGTTTTCTTTGGCTAGGGCGTTATAGGCATAAATTCTTACAGGCACTTGTTTATTATAACGCAATTGTAACTCATTGAGAATTAAAAATTCTCCGGCTTTGGGACTGGAGACTTTAATTAATACATCATTTTCTCTAGCTACCCATTGAAAATCAGAATTAATAATTTCCTTAACTGTTAGAGGATGTTTGGAAAGTCCCTCATGGTGTATCTAATATTTTTAGATCCCCCTAAATCCCCCTTGAGAAGGGGGACTTTGACTCTAGTTCCCCCCTTTTTAAGCTCACAGGGGTAGGTTTTAATATTATCTGTTGAGGCAGGACTAGGAAGACAAGGAGGTATTGTAGACAAGGAAGATTTTCTACAAAAAATGGTCTGTTGAGCGCAGTTTTTGTTACCAATTTTACATTATTTGTACGTTTTTCCTTCCTTGTCCACTGTCCTTCCTTGTCCCCCAAGTCTTGCCCTGATGACAATGTAAAATACCTACCTTTTTTAAGGGGGGTTAGGGGGGATCAAGAAGTGTCTAAAATCACCTTATAAAACTTATCAAACATCCTCTTAGGTCAGGGTTGTTGGTTAATCAACGTACCCATTGTTCAGGTGCTAAACTAATTAATCTTTTACCACCAATGTCTGCTTTCTTTTTAGTCATTTTTAGTTATATGTTATAAATGTTGACTGTTGACTGTCCTTGTGCATTGGCATTGGTGATACAAAATTTGAGCAACTAATGACTCTATTGACTCTATTCTTAATAGACAATGAAGTTTATCTGGGTAAAACGCAAAAATTGTCAAGTTTTATTGCAGGATTCAACACTTCTGGTTATAAATCTATAGGCGATCGCCCCAGGGCTGCTGCAAGCAGATCGCCCTAATACCCAATTAATTTAATATTTCCCATCACCTAGACAATCTAGCGGGTCTTCCCGGTATCTGATTAAAGATATACTTGGGATAAACAATCTTGGTTTTAGGATGAGGTATTGTGTCCTGCTTTTTTACCGCAATCATTTCTAATAAAACAAGATTTGAGCAAAGCACAGAGGATGATTGTGGCAATCATTGCCTGCGTAAAATCATACCAAGAAGTTTCACCACTGGCGCTCAGATGATATAGTCCGGTATGCCGATCGCTAAACTCAGACAAATTCCCCATACCCTGGGCTGAAATTTGGCTAGTTATCTCGGCGATCGCTCGGCTCCAAGTAGGCGCACCAATTTTATCATTCACTACCCGTAATTCTTCCCGTTCTCGTGCTAGTTTGAAAAACGAGCCAGCTATTAGCAGTTATAATACCAATTTTTCTGCTGGCATTGTGGACACCAAAAAGCTTATAACCACTCTTCCTCTGTAGTCAAGGACACACAAATGTCTTTCAACTTTGATGGAGCGGACATAACTTTATATTTGCGACTGACACTATCTAGTTGACAACTATGGATAGGACAGTAAATAGCTCTACGTTTGGAACGTTTCCGATTGCGCTCACACCTTTTGGGCAATTCGACCCCCTAATATCAAAATCAATAGGAAGGTTACGTTTGGAGAAACTGAGATCAATTAGACCGTCAAAGTCCACTCCTAAAAAATCAGCCTATGCCGAGAGTAACTATTAGTTTTTTAATATAGCATTTCCCATGCTCGTGAGGTACATTTTTTTTTAGTTTGAGGGAACACCGGAACACCGGAATAGGGAATTGGTGTGTACTTCATGAGCCTGAAAAAGGCTATAAACTTGAGATGAAAACTTACGTTAGGAATTATTTCGTTTTTAAATTTATTTTTTTATTACACACATCCATTGTAGCACAAGAGTAAGAGATAATTTCAACAATTTTTACTCTTTTTAATATTCGCTGTTTGTAGTAAAACCTCAAGATACTGTTGGCAAATAATTTGCGGTGTAAAGTGGGATTGTAGATACTCACGACCAGCTTTACCCATCTGTTCTGCTAGTGTTTGGTTATTTTGCAATAAACGGATAAATTCCGCCAGTCCCTGACCATCCCCATGGTCAAATGCCGCCCCACATTCAGCCTCGGTAATTATTTGTCTTAAGCTAGAGTAGGGTGAACAAACTACCGCCAATGGCCTCCCAGCTGATAATGCTGAATACAACTTACTAGGTAATACTAAACTTTCGCTGCTGGGGCTAACACTCACCAAAGACAGGTCACAGGCTGTGAGAGAATAGGCCAAATCTTCCTTATCTTGATAAGGTAAAAATGTAAAATTACTTAGCCCTAGTTCAAAAGCTTTAGCAATCAACTCTTCTCGTTTAGCACCCCCACCAATACAGACAAACTGCACTGACTCATGTTGTAATTCTCTGGCCGCTACTAACAAAGTATCGATGTCGTGACATCGCCCCATATTCCCAGAGTACAGGACAGTGAACTTATTGACTAACTTGTGCTTCCAAGCAAACCAGTTTTCTGATTTGGCAATAGGTACAATTAAATCTGGGTTAGCCCAGCTATGAATTACAGAAACTTTATGGGCGACTTGGGGACAGTACTCTACAACCCGTTGTTTCATCTCCGGACTGAGAACCACAATTCCCCCAGCTTTGAGCCAAACTCGCTGATTTAAACCTTGCCAAAGTTTTGTTACCCAGTGCTGCTTTGATACTACACCCAGTGCGATCGCCACATCTGGATACAAATCATAGACTATACAAACATAGGGCAACTTCCACAGCACATTAGCCAAATAACCCACAATGGGCAAGAATGGTGGCGCTGTCGTGATCAGTAATACATCACTTCCCCGCCAAGGTGCGAGCAGATAAAAAAAAGCACGAATAGTGTATAAAAGTCCATTTACAGCCTTACCGCGAATTCTCCCAGGCCACATTTGCGCAGTCCGAGACCTATGAATCCTAGTTTGCTCACGCAGTTCCACACGGGGAGCCTTACTCACCCTGAACGCATATCCAGGTTGACTGGTAAAGACATTAATCTCTACCCCCTGCTGTTCTAACTGCTGCACAAGTTCCTCAATTAATTGTCCTGTAGCAGCATAGTCTGGGGGAAAAAACTGTGTGACTACAGATAACTTAATTTTTTGCTCTTCAGAACAATTATGACCTTTGTTTGTAGCATCTACCGGCGAAAGTCCTAATGGTTTGTAAGTCTGTTGGAAATTCTTCATACTCTCAGAATGTTGCTAAACTTGGGGCTGTAGGTGAGCGGACTTTTCAATGAAAAGTTACAATAGACAGAAAATAAATTCAAGTTAATATATCACCTAAGATAGACTTTTAATACTAAACGATACAATTCGTCGTCAAGGAAATAAAATTAAGTTAATAGGTATATATCAAGACTGAGTAACTTCAATCCAGACCTAACATCTTTACCCTCCGTTTTTATTTAGTGATATTTCAGTATTAAATATGTCTATCATTCACAACCAAACTGACAAACCCGTAAATCCCGAACAGACGAGAAACTCCATCACACCATTTTTTCCCTATTCCCCTGTTCTGGAAAATCAGCAGCAAGGAGAGGATTGGAATTATAAAGAATTTTTAAGTTTGTTACGGCGTCGAGTTGTGGTTGTTGTGGGAGTGGCCACAGCTGTGCTCACAGGTGTAGGTCTAAATATTTACTTAAATCCCAAAACCCCAGAATATGAAAGCCGGTTTCAGATGCTGGCTGAACCTGTGGGTTATAACAGTAAAGTCTTAAACTTAGATAGTAGGATCAACCCCTCGGCTTTAGACCGTTTCGATTATGAAACTCAAATTATAGTGCTCTTGAGTCCTCAAGTTCTGCAAAACAGCATTAAACAGTTACAAGCTAACTATCCAAACATCAACTATGAATATCTGACTCGGGGTCTGACGATTTCTCGTGTAGGTGAAACCAAAATTATCCAGGTCAGGTATCGTAGCGAAGACCCTGTGGAATCCAAAGATGTATTAGAGCAAATTGCCGAAGATTATTTAGCCTACAGTCAACAACAAAGGCGAATTACCCTCAGTCAAGGTTTAAAATATCTAGATGCGGAACTACCCAATATACAAAAACGCGTCAACCAGGTTCAGGAAGAATTAGAACAGTTCCGACGTAGGTATGACTTTCTCGGTCCAGAAGTCCTAGCTGGTGAAATTGCCGGACAAACCACAGATTTAACTCAAAAACTGGGACAACTGGAACTACAGCTAGCCCAAGCTCGTGCTGATTGGAATTTCTTACAAACTGAAGATGGTGTCAGGTCTGTGCTGGATAACTATCCTGTATATCGGACATTAAATGAAGAATTGCGCCAATTAGATATTCAAATTGCCACACAATCAGCTGTTTTTCAAGATGAAAACCCCACCCTAATTACACTCAAGGAAAAACAGAGCAACCTGAAACCATTAATCGAGCGAGAATCACAACTATATATCCAAACCAGGCGAGCAGAAGCAGATAAATTACTCAAATCCTTAGAACTTAATCAACAAGAACTGGAAAAAAATCGCCGAATTGTAGAACGAGAACGTCAGGAATTACCCACCCTCATCCGAGAATATACAGAAATACAACGCCGTTTAAGTATTGCTAATGAAAGTCTGAATCGTTTTTTATCCGCCCGGGAAGATTTGCTCATTCAATCCTCTCAAACCGAACAAGGTTGGCAATTAATTCAGTTACCTAACCTACCCATAAGTCCCATAGCCTCTTCAACTATTATCCGGGATATTATTCTGGGAATTGCCGCGAGTATCTCCCTAGGGATTGGTGCAGCCTTACTCATAGAAAAGCTAGATCATACTTATCACAATGCTTTGAGCCTCAAAGAAAGAATCAAAGTTCCTGTATTAGGGAATATTCCCTTTAACCAAGAGATGCAGCCGGGTAAATCCCCAACCCTCAAACTCAAAGATGCTTTGATGCAATTCTCGGATGGGCAAATGGAAACCACTACCCAGAGAACCACCGTAGCCAAACGACACTATACCAATTACGCTAATAATTTTATCGAAGCCATCAGGGTGCTCTACACAAATATACAATTATTAAGCTCTGATACTCCCATCAGTTCTATTACCATCACCTCCTCCATGCAAGGTGACGGTAAAAGTACAATTGCCTTTTATCTGGCTCAAGTAAGTGTATCTATGGGGAGAAAAGTATTACTGGTAGATGCAGATTTGCGCCGCCCTAGTATTCATAGGTTGGCAAATTTAAGTAATCTCTGGGGGTTGAGTAGTTTAATTACCACAGATATGTCCATAGAAAATGTAGTCACACCACTACCTGCTATGAATGAATTATCTATCATTACTGCTGGACCTATTCCCCCCGATGCACCTAAGTTACTCTCATCAGGGAAAATGAAAAAACTGATGGCACAGTTTCAAGATACCTTTGATTTAGTGATTTATGATGCTCCTCCCATTGTGGGGCTAGCTGATACTAATTACATCGCTCCCCAAACCGACGGTGTGGTGATGATCGCCAGGATGGATAAAACAGACCGTTCTGTGTTTGAGCAGGCTTTAACTGATCTGAAAAATTCACCGATTAATGTGTTAGGTGTAGTTGCCAATGGACAGCAGCGTCATTCAGACAATTACTACAACTATTATTACTACCAAAGTGAGGATAAATAAGCCTCCCCTCCCGGTGCTATCCATGGGAAACCTAGCTTTTCATACCCCATGGTAGCAGATTACCAAGATTATGGAGTTGGTTTATGACCCAGTTTGATATGAGATAAACACGATTCTAAATATATACAGTCTTCACACTGGAGTTCTTTCCCAGGATTTGCACAGCCACAGGGAGGATTGACGAAACATTCCCCAGTATTTTGCGGTGTGGAATATTTTTTCCATATGTAATACACAGCAGCTTCTTTTAAGCAGAAAATAATATCTTGCACCATAAAAATTACCAATTACAGCATAGGCGACCTTGTACATCTTCCCATTCTATTAACCAATGCCAAATACTGAACCAACAGTTGATTTCAATGAATCCCTAGCATCCCTGAACCCTTGAGCCAAAGGATGCTTGGTTTGCAAAAATACCCGGGCACAATTACGTCCTGGCATTCCCGAAATTGACCCACCAGGATGAGTTCCCGCACCAGTTAAAAATAGATTTTCAATTGGTGTTTTATAGTTTGCTAATTCTGGTAAAGGACGGAAAAACACCATCTGATCTAAGGTCATATCAATATGATAATAATTTCCCTTATAAGCTCCTAATCTTTCTCCCAATTCCGCGGGACTCTCCACCCGACGGGCGATAGTTGCTGCTTTTACATTTGGCGCGTAGTTAGCCAACTTATCAATTACTCTGTCTGCAACTTGGTTTTTGAGTTCATCTGTCCAACCAGTACCTTTTAAACCTATACCTTGCGCACTTGCTATCTGGTAGGGAGCAAAAAACTCAATCCATAAAGTATGTTTACCTGGTGGTGCTAATGTAGGATCAAGGGCGCTTGGCATGACCACATACATAGAGGGGTTGGTATCGGGAATTTCCCCCAAGGTACATTTACTGTGGGCTTGTTCAACATGAGCCATGGAATCTGCAATTAAGATCGACCCAGTCAGATAATCATCTTTGTGGTCATGGTAGGGAAAATGCAGAGGTTCATCTAACGCCAAGTCGATTTTCAGGATGGTTTCGTTATTATTAATGATCCGGCGTTCTAATCTTGGTCGTAAATCCGGGTCAGCATCATCCACCTCATCAGTGTCCATGAGTTGTAAAAATAGACGTTTAGCATCAATGTTGGAAATAATGCCATATTTAGCCCGATATTCTTGACCTCCCCCAACTCGGACACCCACAGCCTTACCATTGTCAATTAATACTTTCTCTACCTGCTGCTCTGTTAAAATCTTACCACCTTTGCTAGTAACTAATTTAACTAATGCCTGGACTAAAGCCCCAGTTCCCCCGCGGGGTCTAGTCATACCGGGATGATGACGCATAGCCATCATCATCACACCAATGGCTAGGTTTTTTTGTGAAGGGGGCGCACCGAGTTCGGAAGCGAGTCGAGACAGTGGGGCTTTTAAGAATTCTTCATCAAACCATTCTTCTAGAATATCCTCAGCACTATTCAACATGGTACGAACAAAATCCAAGCTTTTGGATGGTGAACCGATGACGGAAAATAAATCTTTGAATTTTTGGATGTTATAATTACCAAAAATATCTATAAATGATTTGGGAGGGGCGTTAAACATCGGACCCATGGCACTGATGACCCTTTGCCAGTAGTCTGTAAATTCTGCGTATTTTTTAGCGTCCCGTTCATTATAACGGGCGATTTCTGCACAGGTCTTTTCTACTGATTTGTGAGCTAAAAAATACTTACCATCAGGATGGGGACAAAAAACCACTGGGTCACAATCTAAGTATTGTAAACCATATTTTTCTAGTTCTAATTCTTCGACAACTGGGCCTAAATGAATGAATTCGTGGTCAATTGCACACAAGTTAAATTTAAATCCAGGGGCTTCTTGGGGTAAGCATTCCTCCGTTGTGGCTGCACCACCTGGAACTGAACGCTTTTCTAGCAGCAGAACACTATAACCAGCTTTGAGCAAATACGCTGCACATACTAGTCCGTTATGTCCTGCGCCAATGATAACAACATCATACTCTTGCATATTTGTGCTTGGATAATGTGGTGATAAATTATTATTATTATAATTTGGGTGAGAAAGAATTTTGTTGATAATTCTATTCTACACCTGTGGTTATATGTCATGTAGTTTTACCCTGGTGTGGTTATCTATACCCCTTAATTTAAACTCTGGATATTCAACAATATATCTACAATAAGTTATATACAAATAGCGGGTATTAATAATTAATTATCTTTGGCATCTTTGTCGATCGCCCCGTCGCCCTTGTTGTCATACCATAATAATGGTTGAAATACCAAGGATTTAAAGTTCTTATCCTCACCTTGCGAAAAAGCAATAAATCCTCACCACCTCAAAGATGTAAAATTTCTGTTAAATTCATTAAGCATCTACAGCTTGCCCAGTTTTTATAAGGTACTCAGTATGACATCCACAGCATCTTCCGCCCTGCCAAATTTTTGTGAAGGAATCCAATATTTTGGTGAGGCCTTGCCAAATTTTGCAACTTATGGTAAAATAGCTGCAATAGAACCAGGAAAAAAGGCGATCGCCGATCCCACAGATACCGCCGCCGTATATCAAACCTTACTAGCTGCCGATGCCCTGCGCTATTTAACCCTACAAATCACAGCCAGTAAAGCTTCCGGACATCCTGGGGGTTTCGCCAGTCAAGCAGAAGCCTACGCAGCCTTGGTAATGCTAGGTCATAAAAACATCATGACAGAAGTGGGACACCACGCCCCCGGATTCTATAGCGCCATGTTTTTAGACCGATCCCTAGAAGACATGGGGATTAATACAGTACAGCAACTGCGCGATCGCTTCCGGGAAAAGCACGGACTTTTAGGGCACCTTTCCGGCTACATCCCCGGCATTCTCGCACCCGCCGGACCCCTAGGACAAGGACAACACTTTGCCATGTCAGCCGCACTGCTGCACCCAGATAAGTTATTCCCCTTCACCCTGGGTGACGGCGGACTAGGCGAACCATATATTATGAGTTCCATGGCACATTTTAACACAGCCTATCCCAGTGCCACCAACTTCTTACCCGTCCTGGTGTGGAATGGCTACAGCCAAGAGCATCATAGTATGGTTTCCCTCAAAACCAACGCCGAAATGAAAGCCTACTGGCAAGGAAACGGTTTTGCCGAAGTCATCCTAGTCGATGCCAAAGACTTTGACGACCAACACCAACCAGGGGACTATGTTGATAGTACCGCCTTTTCCTTTGAGCAGCGCCTAGCCTTCACCAAAACCGTACTTTTGGGTATGGATAAAGCCGCCCACTCCGCCCTCAACGGCAAACTTACCGTATTTATCATTAAACAACTTAAAGGCGCAGGGGTTCACGCCCGCGGTTCCAAATCTCATAACCTCTACCCCAAAGACACCCTAAACGCACCCCACATTATCAGCGCCCTGCAAAGCCGCGCCCTCCCCCCAGAAGCTTGGGAAATAGTCAGAACCAACGCCGAACGCGCCGGTGGCGGACCCGCAGCCAAAACAGTAGTCACAGAATTTGAATTACCATTACCAGACCTAGGGAAATTACCCCTAGAAGAATATACAGTCGCAGGTGACCCCCAAGTTTCCACCACCGCCATGGGGCGCTTAGTGGGAATCGTCGGTAAACAAGATAGTAAATTCCTAGTCACCAACGCCGACGGTAACGAAGCATCAGGAATTGCTAACATTAACCAAGCCCTCAAAGTCATTCACCCCACCACCGATGATTTATATAACCAAGCACCCAACGGTCAAGTTTATGAACCATTGAGTGAAGATGCTTGTGCAGGTTTAGCTGCAGGTTTAGCCCTCATGGGTGCGAGAACCCTATGGTGTTCCTATGAATCCTTTGCCATCAACGGGTTACCAATTTGGCAAACAGTCACCCAAGCCATGGCAGAATTACGCCGTCAAACTCCCTCAACCATCACCTTATTTACCGCCGGTGCATTAGAGCAAGGGCGCAACGGTTGGACACACCAACGCCCAGAAATTGAAGCATACTTTGCTTCCCTCATGCGTAATGGTAATGTTTTCCCCCTATTTCCCCCCGACGCTAACAGCATTCAAGTTTGTTATGACTGGGCTTTGAACACCAAAAATAAAGGAATCGTCATCACCGCGAGTAAATCACCCTTACCAATTCGTACCACCTTAGAACAAACTCGCCAAGGTTTAGCAGACGGCGCAATCTTATTACAAGAAGTTCCCGGTGATAAACAAGTTGTATTTGCAGTTATTGGCGATATGACCTTAATTCCCGTCTTTGAAGCCGCCGCTTTCCTAGAAACCGAAGGTATAGGCGTGAAAATTGTTTCCATCATTAACCCCCGCCGTTTGTATCGTCCTCATGACACAGCTTGGGAAACTTGCTCACAACCCGATGGCGGTTTCATGGATGATGCTCAATTTACCCAATTATTCAGCGGTGACGCCTTAATTGGTGTCACTGGTGGCGCAGCGGCCATGCTTGAACCAATCATGTTACGCAGCAACTGCAAACGTGATACTTTCGCCTGGAAACGTGGGGAAACCACCGCCAGCGCTGGGGAATTGATGGCCTTTAACGGGTTAACTGCTGAAGAGTTGACTAAACGCGCCATTGAATTAATCCATTAAATTCGGTTTTCAACTTTCAGTACATACGCAAGTCCTTAAAGCACTTGGGCTTAAAGGACTTGCGTATCTGAGTATCAGTTATATTACCTATATTGAGAATTGACATCTCCCCTGGTTGAAACACAAGCGTAGGGGTTATCACGCTCCCACTACCTTTTGATAGGCATTCTGGGCGGTGCTGTTCTCCTGTTGAGCTTAAGGTCAGGGAGACAATGAAAACAACTCACAAAAAAAACCTTAGATTAGAACCCAGATTCAAGCCCTCTGTTTTTCTACTAATTCTACTGTTCTGCCTTGCTTTAGCCATCCCCCCTGTATTTGCTCAGATTCATACAGATACAGTACAACTGATGCAACAAGGCAGGCAACTTTACAACTCAGGGCAATTTACCAAAGCTATACCAGTTTGGCAACAAGCCATCACAACATTACCCAGTAATTCCCTCAATACAGCCACTGTATGGAGTAACCTTTCTCTCACCCATCAGCAACTCGGAGAATGGGAAGCAGCCAATACAGCCATTCACAAAAGTCTAGAGATTCTAGAATCTGCCAAAACCACCACAGAACAACAGCGCATTTTAGCCCAAACCCTGGATATTCAGGGGCAACTCTTACAAAAAACTGGGCAATCTCAGGAGGCTTTAAATACATGGGCACAAGCCGCTAGACTTTATCCCCAGTCAGCCAATGGTCAACTTCATCTTAATTTGATTAATCAAGCTCAAGCTATGCAAGATTTAGGAATGTATCCGCGAGCTTGTCAAACTTTATTAGAAATATTAGGTTTAAGCAATGCAGAATGTCATATCTCCGAGGCAGAAATAGCAAAACTGCAACAGCAAATACTAGGGAATCCCCAAAATATTTACCCAGCACAAGCTTTAAGAAGTCTCGGTAATGTCATGCGGATTATAGGCGATTTTCCCGCAGCGGAAACAATCCTCCAAGCTAGTTTAGCAATTGCTCAAACCAATAATTTACCGGAAGATGAAAGTAAAGTTTTGCTAAACTTAGGTAATACAGAACTTGCCTTAGCTAACAGAGCCACAGAAGTAGCAAATAGGCGACAAGCGGCAATTTATCGGGCCAAAGCCTTGGAGAAATATCAAGCAGCCTATGAAAAAGCAGTTTCTCTTTCATCTCCGGGTTCAGCTATTTTACAAGTGAAATCTCAACTCAATCAGCTAGAACTATTAATAGCAGAGCAAAAATGGACAGATGCAGAAACTTTGATATCTCCACTCAAATTTTCATTAACTCACCTCCCCCCCAGTAGAGAAACCATTTATACTCGGGTTAGTTACACTAAAAACTCTCTTTGTTTACAGCAAAAACAGTCGAGTTGCCTCAGCCCCATTACTCCAAATTTATCATCGGTTGGTGAGGTATCTTTCCAGGAGGCAATTCAAACCTTAAACAGTGTTGCACAAGATGCTGCCCAACTTGACGATCAACGGACAAAATCCTATATACTGGGGCTTATAGGAAGATTGTATGAGAGTCGCCAAGACTGGAATACAGCTAGTAAGTACACTCAAAAGGCATTACAGTACTCTTGGCAGGCTCAGGCAACAGAGTTAACTTATCAATGGCAATGGCAACAAGGACGACTGCTCAAAGCTCAAGGAAAAACTGAAGCAGCCCTGACTGCTTACGCCCAATCATTGGCAAATCTCCGATCCTTACGCAGAGATTTAGTTGCTATCAATACAGAAAATCAGTTTAATTTTAGAGAAAGTACTGAACCTGTTTATCGTGAATATGTCAGTTTACTGTTGCAGCGTCAAGATAACGCCGACATACCCCAAAAAAACTTAGAGCTAGCCCGTGAAACCATAGATTCTCTACAATTAGCTGAGTTAGAAAACTTCCTGCGCTTGGTTTGTCTGGATGCGAAGCCGGTGGTAATTGACGACATAACGGATCAACAAGACCCTACAGCAGCCTTGATTTATCCCATTGTTTTACAAGACCGTCTTGAGATTATTGTTAAGTTACCAGAAAATAAACACCTACTTCATTACACCACAAAGATTGAGAAAAATATAGTTGAGGAAATCCTGGCGGAACTGACCCAGGAGTTGAGTTTAACTACTGCAGATAATATTAGAATTGATCCCCGAGTCTATGAACGAGTAATCCTGACCAATGCACAGATACTATACAAATGGCTGTTAGCCCCTGCTGAAAAAGATTTAGCCCAAAGTCAGACTAAAACTTTGGTTTTTGTCTTGGATAGTGCTTTACAGAATATTCCTATGTCTGTACTGCACAACGGTGAAAAGTATGTGATCGAACAGTACAACATTGCCCGTGCTCCTGGCTTACAACTTACCGACTTTCAAACTTATCGGGACAAAAAACCTCGGACTCTCATCGGCGCATTGAGTGAAACCCCCAAAGGGCGGGAGCAAGAATTTTCTCCATTACCCTTTGTTGTCAAAGAAGTACAAGAAATTAAATCACAAGTTCCTAGTAGCACTGAGTTACTTAATCCCTCTTTTACCAATGCAGGCTTGAAAAATCGCCTGAATTCACTCCCTTTTTCTGTTGTTCACCTAGCCACCCACGGACAGTTTAGCTCCCAACGTGATGATACTTTTATCCTGACTTGGGACGATCGCCTGAATCTCAACCAGTTAAATAGTTTACTGCGTTCTAGAGATCAGCAGCCTATTGAATTACTAGTATTGAGTGCTTGCGAAACCGTAAAGGGAGACAGGAGAGCCGCCCTAGGGTTGGCTGGCGTTGCTGTCCGAGCGGGGACTCGCAGCACATTAGCTACCCTTTGGCAAGTAAATGATCAATCAACGGCTCTGTTCATGAGTCAATTTTATCAGGCTTTGATGGGTAACAATATGAGTAAAGCCGCTGCTGTACGCCAAGCCCAATTAGCTCTTTTAAACAACCCAGAATACAAGAGTCCCTATTATTGGGGGGCTTACGTTCTCTTAGGTAAGTGGTTTTGAGACTCCCCAGATGAAATACCAGCACCCAACCTCTGGGTTGGGATAAATCCACAAGCTGACAGTATAGGGTAGAACATGGTAATAAAGCGGAGTCCAGGGTATGAAAATTCAGGGGTTAATCAAACATCCCACTTGTAAGTTAGTCCTTCAGATGCTCATCGGCTTAATTACTACTGCAAATATGCAGGTAGTTAACGCCCAACTCACGCCAGACAATAGCCTAAATTCCACAGTCAGGAATGATACGGTAAATACCCGTGACATCATTGAAGGGGGAGCCATCCGTGGGAGTAACTTATTTCACAGTTTCACTGATTTTAATGTCGGCGCTGACAGAGGGGTTTATTTTAGTAACCCCGATAGTATTGGCAATATTTTAACCAGGGTGACGGGAAGTAATCCTTCTAGTATTTTGGGAACCTTAGGAGTATTGGGCAATGCTAACCTGTTTTTAATTAATCCCCATGGTATTAGTTTTGGTGACAATGCTCGGTTAGATGTCAAAGGTTCCTTTGTGGCTGCTAGTGCCGATAGTATCATCTTTGATAATTATGAGTTTAGTAGCACAGATACTACAATAGACCCGTTATTAACTGTGAATATTCCCAGAGGGTTAAGATTTCGGGATGATCCAGGAAATATTACCCTGACTAATTCTAGTCTGACTGTTCCAGAGGGTAAAACCTTAGCTTTGATTGGGGGTAATGTCAGCCTAAATAACACTCAAATCATATCACCGGGAAGTACAGTAGAGTTGGGTGGTTTAACTCAAGCCGGAAGGGTTGATATAGATGAAAAGCGTTTGACCTTTCCCCAGCCCTTATATAGCGCCGCCACAAATATCACTAAAGGAAATGTCAGCATCAGTAATGGTGCGGTGGTAGATGTTGCTGCTGGTGGTGGTGGGAGCATAACAATAAATTCCCAAAATTTAGAGATAACTGGAAATAGTCAGCTGCGTGCTGGGATAGGATCAGGGATGGGTTCACCAGATGCCCAAGGGGGAAATATTCAGATTAATAATACTGATAAAATCACTCTGGATAACTCCTTCATATTTAATGAAGTATTCGGCCAAGGAAATGCTGGAAATATCCACATCAATACTTCTAGTTTAACTGTGAAAGACGGTGGTCGTATTAATGCAAGTATCTCTGGTAAAGGTAATACAGGAGCGATCGCAATTACAGCCGCTGATGGGGTGACTATCCGCGGGGAATCTAGTCTGGGGATTATCAGTTTAGTAGTTAGTGTAGTAGGATCAACAGGAGAAGGGAATAGTGGGGGTATTACTATTGATACTTCTACTTTAACTCTGGAAAATGGTGGTGGTATTAATGCTAGTACCATTGGTAAAGGCAATGCGGGAGCAATAACCATTACAGCCGCTGATGGGGTGACTATCCGCGGGGAATCTAGTCAAGGCGTTATTAGTTCAGTAATTAGTGCAGTAGCACCAACAGCACAAGGAAATAGCGGGAATATTACCATTGATACTTCTACTTTAACTCTGGAAAATGGTGGTACTATTAATGCTAGTACCTTTGGTCAGGGTAATGCCGGGGCGATTGTGATTAGAGCCGCTGATGGGGTGACTATCCGGGGAGAATCTAGTCGAGGATTTAGCACTTCTGTAATTAGTGCAGTAGCACCAACAGCACAAGGAAATAGCGCGAGTATTACCATTGATACTTCTACTTTAACCGTGGAAAATGGTGGTAATATTAACGCTAGTACCTTTAGTAAGGGTAATGGCGGGGCGATTGTGATTAGAGCCGCTGATGGGGTGACTATCCGGGGGGAATCTAGTCGAGGATTTCTTAGTTTAGTAGTTAGTGCAGTAGGACAAGAAACCGCAAAAGGAAATAGCGGGGATATTACCATTGATACTTCTACTTTGACTGTAGAAAATGGTACTAGTATTAATGCTACTACCTTTGGTCAGGGTAATGCCGGGGCGATTGTGATTAGAGCCGCCGATGGGGTGACTATCCGGGGGAAATCTAGTGCAGGCTTTACTAGTTCTGTATCTAGTACAGTAGCACCAACAGCAAAAGGAAATAGCGGGGATATTACCATTGATACTTCTACTTTGACTGTGGAAAATGGTAGTACTATTAATACTAGTACCAGTGGTCAGGGTAATGCCGGTGCGATTAACATTCGAGCTACAGAGCAAGTAGGGATTTCAGGTACTTATTTTGACAGAATATTAAACAGAGATTTTGGCGGCATTTTAGGCGTCACCCTCACAGATAAAAATGCCGGTAACATCACCATCAACACCCCCAGATTCCAAATCGCCGACGGAGCCGGAGTAGAAGCCTTTACCCAAGGCGCAGGTAACGCCGGTAATGTTACCATCACCGCACCTCAAATCGTCGATATTGGGGACAACAGTAAAATCATCGTGGAAACCTCCAGCGACGGGCGACCGGGTAACATTAACATTAATACAGACACCCTGAACATAAGTCAAGATGCTCAACTGAGTGCCACCGCCACCGCCACCGCCACTAATACCCAAGGCAGCGGTAGTATCACCCTTAACATTTCTAACTTAAACATCTCCGGCAAACTCGGTATATTTGCCGAAACCCAAGGACAAGCCCCCGCCGGTAACCTTACTTTACAACCCTATAACAATCAGCACAACCTGAATATCAACTTTACCGACAAGGGTTTTATTTCTGCCTCCACCACCGCCGCTGGAGCCGGGGGAAATATCATCCTCACCGCCCCCCAACAGATTAACATTCAGGGTAATGGTAAAATCTCTGTGGAAACATCAGG